>NZ_JBHFHK010000011.1:0-50729 GCF_041928215.1 Hubeiibacter jixunmingi
TTAGCAATATATCGCTGTATCCTGCGATAGTGGCTGTCAGTCTTGCCTCCATGAGGTATATGCCTTGCTATTTTTTTAAGATTACTGCTTTGAGCACTAATCAATGCGATTATCATTAAACTCAGACAGTTGATTCTTGCCTTGTTCATTGTTAGATTTTGGGTTAATATTTCATTGAGTCTGTTAAGGTTTGGCATGGTCTAATTCGTCAGAAAAATTACTATTATGCCATTGCTTTAACAGTCTTTTTTATTTTTTTGTCGTGTGCTGAGAATATTTTTATTCAAAATCAATTTAAATACCAAAACTTCTTATAATCAAAACTCTTAACGAGCTAAGTCAAAGTTTTATGAACAAAATCGCAATCGCTTTATCATCAATATTATGTTTTGGCGTTATTGGTACTGCCCAAGCAAAAACTCCACCAAAAATCATTGTCAAAGCTGATAACGTCAATGGTCTTAAATATGGTCAGACGATTAACAAAGCGACTTTAGCGAAAATAGGATTACGTTATCCTGAAGATGCGAATAACGAGTGCTATTATGTTCCTTTAAATAATCTAAATGAAGAACAGCGTCCTACATTCTTATTGGTTGAAAATAATAAACTGGGCATGGTTGATATTCGCCGTAGCGATGTGCAATTATTTTCCAAAATTAAGATTGGTGACAAAGTCGAGAATGTATTAAAAGCACATAAGGCAAAACCTAGTTATTCAGTGAATAAATATGATGATGGCACAGGTAACAGTTATCATCTCATCTATGACCTAGCCAATGGTGTACAAATTGATTATCGTCTAAAAGGTGGTCAAAAATTGCCTAGCATTGACATCAGTAGTAAAAACTGGAAAAACAGCTATAACCGTTTACTTAGAGGGCAAGTAGAATCGATTGCAGTAGGCAAAAAAGATACTGTTGCTTTGGTGGAAGGCTGTTCTTAATTTCAATCGCTGAGATAGCTTAATCTGGACGATGCCAATAAAAACTCACATTACGAAATTCGTTGGCTTCGTCCATATCGGGTACAGTGGTTGCGGTATGCTCAGCGATTTTTTGATATTGCGGATGGCTAAAATTTTTCACACGGCTATCCGCTACCCATACTTCATCGGCAAATTTTAAAAATTCATCTAAGAAAAAACGGTTGGATTGATCATACAACACGTCGGCAGCCAATAACACATCTACAGATTTAAGTTTATATAAATCATCAAGATAATCTAATTCAACTTGATTTAAATCGGCATTGGCTCGGCAAGCTTGTAAACTCACCGCATCAATATCACAGCAAATCACTTGTTTTGCCCCTGCCATTTTGGCGGCAATCGCTACTACACCCGACCCTGCACCAAAATCTGCCACAGTTTTATCTTTCACAATTTCGGGATGTTGCAACAACCATTGTGCCATCGCCAGTCCCGACGCCCAACAAAAAATCCAATATGGTGTATCTTGCCAAATACGTTGAATCACATCCGATTCAAGCGGTTGTTGATTAAAGGTTTCATCAATCAAATATAGCTGAATCGGTGTATCAGGCAAGCTTTGTGGGCAAAGTGTGGCATTGGGGATAATTTGCTGTACTGCTTGCTGTAAATCGCATAAGCTGTTATTGGTCATTATGTTCAAATCTCTCATCAATATGACTTTTACGTAATTGTTCAATAAAGTACTTTTTACTTTAACCAACGCTTTAATTGATCTTTTTGCTCAAGCAATTGATCATAATCTTGCCATTCTGTAGCCAGTTGCACGCCACCTGACGGATAAGCACAGATTTGCATCTTATTCCAAATATCATTATCTTGTTGATCAAGGCGATGAATTTCTGTTAATTTTTCATGGATAATCTTTTTTGCTTCATCCACAGAAAAGCCATTAAGTAAGCCAGACATTGGTAGTGAAATATGCTGTTTTTCTTTATTCACACACCACAATTGCATTACTGACGCATAATCATCAATAATCAAGTCACAATACAGCTCTTCCATTTGTGGCTCTAATAATTGCAAAAGAATTTGACCAACCACACCATAAAGCCCTTCTTCTAAGTCATAAACCAAAGCTTTTGGCTTAGATGTAGGTTGCACCATCCATTCTGATATAGACAAGGTGTTTTCTAAGGTTTCTGTCGCAATCACTTGTCCATCAGCGATGTATTGCATAACAAATTCATCTGGTCTAGTTTGACCATCTTTTAAAATAGGCGTAATCGTGAGTTCAGTAATTGGATAAGGCTTAGGATGATTTTTTTGTCTTTCTGCAACACATTTTTTCCAATCTTTTTCGGATATAAATTTGTCTATGGCTTCTTCTAAGCTTAATTCGCTTATGCCATTCATGATTAAACCTTGCGAAGAATCACTATCAGGAATGTTTTTAAATTTTATTAAAAATGTACCATCATTGTGCATAGTACCAGCAAAATGATTCCATGGAGTATTTTTAAATAAATGTTGTTGTTGTAAATCCGTCATGATTTGATTTCAACACATTCCATGTAATTGTCTGGTTCAGGCGTTATAAGGTTGCCTTTTTCTCCATTTGGAAGTACTTCTGAAAACCCCCATGTAAGAATATCCGGATAAGTAAATCCTCTTAAAAACACTTTATTTTCATTTTCAGGAATATGCGGGCAAATCAACATATACAATTTTTGAAATAACGCTAAAACATCTTTCATCATTTTTTCCGTGTGAAGTAAAAAATAGGTCACCCTTAAGCAACCTATTATAAAAGCTTTTTAATACCAAACCTAGCAATTAAGCCAAGATTTCTTTGATGGCATCTGGGTCTTTTAAGCGACGCTCTACTTCAACCAAACAGCTACGATCGATATCAGAGATTTTTTGACAGCTGGTTAATGTCATCGCTACACGCATTTCTTTTTCGAACAAATCTAACAAGTTAGACACGCCTGCACCGCCTTCAGCTGCAAGTGCATAGATAAATGCACGTCCAATCATGGCAGTATCTGCACCGAGTGCCAACATACGCACTACGTCCAAACCACTACGAATACCTGAGTCAGCTAAGATTTTGATGTCACCTTTCACCGCATCAGCAATCGCAGGCATCGCACGAGCAGATGACAATACACCATCAAGCTGACGACCACCGTGATTCGATACTACAATACCGTCTGCACCAAAACGTACCGCATCTTTGGCATCTTCAGGATCTAAGATACCTTTGATGACCATCGGACCATCCCAGAAATCACGAATCCACTCAAGGTCTTTCCAAGAAATAGATGGGTCAAAGTTTGCAGCAAGGTAACCAATATAGTCTTCTAAGCCAATCGCTTTACCCATATATTTTGAGATGTTACCCAAATCATGTGGTTTACCCATTAAGCCAACATTCCATGCCCAATGTGGGTGGAATACAGATTGAACATAACGACGCATTGCTGCATTCGGGCCACTCATACCTGAATGGGCATCACGGTAACGTGCACCTGGTGTAGGCATATCTACGGTGAATACTAATGTTGAACAGCCTGCAGCTTTTGCACGCTCCAAGGCATTTTTCATAAAGCCACGGTCACGCAACACGTACAATTGGAACCACATCGGACGTTGAATCGCAGGGGCAACTTCTTCAATTGGGCATACAGATACTGTAGATAAGGTAAAAGGAATACCTTTTTTATCTGCAGCAACGGCTGCTTGCACTTCACCACGACGTGCATACATACCTGTTAGACCGACTGGTGACAAAGCCAATGGCAAAGATAAAGTTTCATCAAAAAGTTTGGTTTCCAAACTCAATGAAGACATATCTTTTAACACGCGCTGACGTAAAGCCACTTCGGACAAATCCGAAACGTTGCGTTTTAGGGTATGTTCAGCGTACGCCCCACCATCGATATAATGGAATAAAAATGGCGGTAAACGACTTTCTGCGGCTGCACGGTAGTCGTTTGCACTGGAAATAATCATAACTTAGTCCGTCCTCAATAAACGTGTTGCTCGTTTTTGTCTTGCTTCATGGAGGTCGAGCTCACGAATATGCTCAACCACATAATCAATATGTTCACATACCAATTGTTTTGCTAATGCAGCATCGCCTCGCTCAATGGCTCGCATCACTGCTAGATGCTGTTCTGCCAATTGATCTGCACTCTTTGCCACATTATAAATTTTTTTGCGTGCCAAGACTACATTGTACTGCAATAAGTCAAATAGCGTACGCATCATCTGTATCAGCACCGCATTGTGTGATGCATCTGCAATCGCCAAATGAAACTCCGCATCTGCAATGGATGCTTGATGAGAATCACCATTGATTTGATGACGAACAATCTCATCATAACAGCGACGTATTCTCAACAAGTCACTCGGTGTAGCACGTAGTGCTGCATACCAAGCTGTACCGCCTTCTAAGACAATACGGGCTTCTTGCACATCAAAACGATACTCTGGATCTTGTTCCAATAATGCTTCTATTGGACGCACAATACCCGTCTTTGCCCAATCATTCGGTAGATACTGTAGGTAATTACCTGAGCCTGCCTTACTAATAATTACACCCAGACTGGCTAATTGTTGCAATGCTTCACGTAATGACGACCTTGACACATTCAAAAGCTCAGCCAACGTTCTCTCTGCTGGCAGACGCTGACCACTTTGCAAATTTTGTTGTTCAATAAATTGATACAACTGCTGCAAGGTATGTTCTGATACTTTCATGTCATCCCGATCGTGTATAGATATTACGGCAAGCCATATATCATGATGATATTCATTTAGAGATATAAGTTATGGATTGCTAACTTACATCTTTAAATCAACATTATTGCTCTTTTGATACCCATTCAAAAGAATAAAAATTGAAATATGCCTTTAGCTCGACCATCGTCTGAACTAAAGGCATAAGATAAATAACGGTAATGATTCAGCTATTTATCACTCAGTCTAGCTTAGCCACCTACAGCTGCTTTCGCTACTGGAATCATCCATGGGAAAACATAAGCCTGTAATGTGATGATCACACCCATCAAAGTTGTGAAAATCAAGCTGTGTTTAACAGTGAAACGGAACAAATCAGACTCTTTACCAACCAAACCTACTGCCGCACAAGCGATTGCAATAGACTGTGGAGAAATCATCTTACCTGTTACACCACCACTAGTATTCGCAGCAACTAACAATACGTCTGGTACACCAATTTGATGTGCAGTAGTTGCTTGTAATGCAGCGAACAATGCGTTTGAAGACGTATCTGAACCTGTCAAGAATACACCCAACCAACCTAAGAAAGGAGAGAAGAATGTGAACGCTTTACCTGTGTGAGCCAATGCCAACGCCAAAGTAGAAGACAAGCCAGAGTAGTTAGCAACGAATGCAAATGACAATACCAAACCAATTGAAAGAATAGGAATTTTCAATTCATTTAAAGTTTCACCAAAAGTTTTTACTGCTTCAGCTGGACGCATTTTCAACATGTAAATCGTGATTAATGCAGCAATAAAAATCGCTGTACCAGTCGCTGAGAACCAATCAAACTTGTACACAGCTACATAATCAGTCACCTTAGTTACCACAGGTGGCATTTTTTGCACCATGTTGTGCAAGAAAGGTACTTTAATTTCAGTAACCATACTCACCAAAGAACCATCTGGTGCACCATTTTTACCCTTAGCAAACAAAGATTTAAATGGTTTTAAGCTCCAAATTGTTACCATCAAAGTCAAGATCATAAATGGTGACCAAGCTTTGATAATTTGACCCATAGTGTAGTTGTGTTCTGTAGTGATGGTTTGCTTGTCATCGGCATTTTCAAAACGGAAAATACGTTTTGGCTTCCATACACGTAAGAACAATGTTGTACAGATCAAACATGCAATCGCTGCAGTGATGTCTGGTAACTCAGGCCCTAAGTAGTTTGACGTCAAGAATTGTGCAATCGCAAAACTGATACTTGCTACCAAAACTGCTGGGGAAGTTTCTTTCACACCACGCCAGCCGTCCATGATCGCCATGATCCAGAACAATACGATTGGTACGATAAATGGTAATTGACGACCCACCATCTTACTGACGTCCATCGCATCAACACCAGATACTTGACCTGCTACGATAATTGGAATACCCATCGCACCGAAAGCTACAGGTGCAGTGTTTACAATCAAACACAAGCCTGCTGCATACAATGGATTAAAGCCTAAGCCTACCAACAATGCTGCAGTAATCGCTACTGGCGCACCGAAGCCTGCCGCACCTTCTAAGAACGTACCGAAAGCAAAGCCAACCAAAATCATTTGCAAACGTTGGTCAGGTGTCACAGAAATGATACTAGAACGAATAATATCAAACTGTCCTGTCTTCACAGATACTTTATACAGGAACACTGCCCCGATAATGATCCATGAAATCGGCCATAAGCCATAGAAGAAACCATATGCTGCTGATGCAAATGCCATCTGCGCAGGCATATTATAGAAAAACAACGCAATCAACAGTGCCAAAGTCACTGTAATCGCAGCTGCATAGACGCCTTTCATTCGAAAAACGGCCAATGCTAAGAAAAAGAAAATAATCGGAATGAGTGCGACCGCGCTAGAAATCCAAAGATTTCCTACTGGGTCGTACACCTGTTGCCATACTGACATTGCACATCTCCTTGTTTGCAAATCGACCACTTTTTGCCTTTGGTACCACCAAAATCTAACAGTGCAACAATTCACAATAATCTTTCAAAAGAGGTCTAAACATCAATAAACTGATATTTCATCGAATTGGTCAGACCAGTTTACAAAAAACTTAAAATATCAAAGATATTTAAACCAGTTTTCACATTTTGTGATAATAATTTTAACTTTTAAGAAAAGCAACAGCTAAAATCCAAATAATTGGTCTGACCAAAGATTTTTTGTATCTTTTATATAAAAAAACACCAACTGTATTGCTCAACAATTGATGTTTCAAGAAAATTTAACAGAAAATCCGATAATTATTAACAGTTAAGCAGATAAAGCCTTTTCAGCTGCTTCTACTGTTTGACGGATCAATGTAGTGATTGTCATCGGACCTACACCACCTGGTACAGGGGTATATGCAGATGCTTTTTGTTCGATATTTTTTAAATCAATATCGCCTACACCACCGCCATCACGTGGATGAAAACCTGCATCCACTACCACTGCACCTTGTTTAATCCAATCATGTTGAATCAATTCTGCACGACCCACTGCACCAACGATAATATCTGCTTGTTTGACAAGCTCTGCCAAATTCTGTGTACGAGAATGGCAAATGGTCACCGTGGCATTGGCTTGCAATAACATCATTGCCATAGGCTTACCCAAAATCGCTGAACGACCAACCACAACTGTATGTTTCCCTGCAATCTCGATACCATTGTCTTGCAATAACGTCATAATACCTTGTGGTGTTGCTGAACCATATGCAGATTCACCCATCGACATACGACCAAAGCCTAGACAAGTCACACCATCAACATCTTTTTTGATATCAATTGCATCAAAACAAGCACGCTCATCAATCTGCTCAGGTACAGGGTGCTGTAGCAAAATGCCGTGTACGTCTGGATTCTGATTAAGTTTTTCAATTTCTGCCAACAACTGCTCAGTTGTAGTGCTTTGTGGCAATTCAATTTTTAAAGAGTCCATGCCAACACGGCGACAAGCATTGCCTTTCATACGGACGTAAGTCGCTGATGCACCATCGTCACCGACCAAAATCGTTGCCAAAATCGGAGTACGTCCAGTATTTTGCTTGATTTTTTCCACTCGTTGACTTAAATCAGCTTCAATTTTTGCTGCCAAAGCCTTACCATCTAATAACTTAACCATTATTTACTCCACGCAGAATAGCGATAAATGTATGCAAATTTCGATTCACATAGTTTAACATTTTTTATGAGATTATGCTGATACAACAAAATAAAAAGCGAGTTTCTACTGGTATCAAGACAAAATTTTTATTTAATTGATTTGCAAACTGCATTTTTTGATGATTAAAAAAACAATTAAATGATTTTTCGCACTTTTTTAAAATTAAAACTTGCCAATCAAAAAAAATCTGCTAATATAGCCATCACCAAATGATGGCGCGGTGGCAGAGTGGTCATGCAGCGGACTGCAACTCCGTGGACGCCGGTTCGATTCCGACCCGCGCCTCCAATTAAAGGTAAGTTTGTAGCTTGTTTATATGCTAAATATAACTTGACATTCAAATTCATACGCTTTAGAATTTGGCTCGCTTGAATGCGAAAGCACAGTATGCCCGGGTGGTGAAATAGGTAGACACAGGGGATTTAAAATCCCCCGCCCACAAAGCGTGCCGGTTCGAGTCCGGCCCCGGGCACCATTTAAATACTGATGCACATTAAATTAATCAGCTTATGCTGATTTTTTTATGCCTAAAATTTGCTATAATAATAAAACTACAATTCAAACAAGGGAACGATAATGCTTCAGAGGTTAACACACGTATTCAAATCACCTTTTACTTTTAAGTCTATATCTGGCTTTTGTTGTCTTATTTATCATTCAAGTCAAAAAACGCTATTTTTTACAGCAGTCACCCGAAGACAGTTGGCAATGGATTGGTTTATTTTGGATGTATCTGAATACGGATACGGCATCGTCTCTAAGATATGATTTTGATATATTCTATTATGCACTCAATCTTTTAGCATGTACCACCTTGATTTACATAGTGATTTATCTTTTAAAAATCCAAGTATCGTTAAAAAAATATTTATTGCTGAGTCCTTGGGCTTTTTTTGCACTTATAACTTTTTCACTCACGCTAGGTATGCACCAAAGTTTACATCTTCCTGATTATTTTGACTATTCACAAGTTGTTTGTATTGAATATGAATTACACTTAAATATTTGGTTTGAAGAAATCGTGTTACCTATCAATAGTTGTAAAAAATAAGCCCAAAATGACTTTGAGCTTATCTTGGATGTTTATCGCAAATTAGTAACCTTGCTGTGTCAATTTTTGGGCTTCACGGCAAGCATCTTTATCACCGTTAGCACATGATTGTTCAAACCATTCTTTGGCAGTCGTTAAACTTCTCTCTACGCCTAGACCTTTGAAATGCAACAATGCCAGATTGTAGCCTGCACTACTATGTCCAAGTTGTGCAGCACTTTCATACCATTGACGTGCAGCGTTATAGTCTTGTCTTATGCCATCACCGCCCACTTCGTACAAATAAGCCAAGTTGAACTGTGCCTTAACTAGACCTGCATCAGCAGCTTTTTGATACCAGTCACGTGCTAAACGTTTATTTGCAATGCTACTGTCACCTTTGTCATACAAGCGTGCGAGATTGTATTGTGCGTTCGTATTACCTTTATTTGCCGCAGCCGTATACCATGAAATGGCTTTACGTAGGTCTGTTGTTACGCCTTGTCCCTCTTGATACATCACACCAAGGTTATTTTGTGCTTTGTCATCACCCTGTTTGGCAGCACGTTCAAACCATTTACTGGCTTCTTTTTCATCTTGCTCTACTGCACGACCTTGCAAATACATCATACCAATATTGTACTGTGCATCTGCATAACCTTGTTTGGCTGCCAAATCCAACCATTTATTTGCCATGATATCATCTTGGCGTACGCCACGACCATCGTAATACATCATACCAAGATTGTATTGTGCTTGCATATCACCTTGTGCAGCAGCTTTTTCAAACCATTGTTTTGCCATGGCATAATTTTGCTTAACACCTTCACCATTCAAGTACGCTGCACCAACCTGATATTGTGCTAATGCACTGCCTTGGTTAGCACGTGTGACGATATCTACAAGATCTGCCATAGCGACATGACTCGCACCCAAGCAACTTAAACCCAATAATAAAGCTTTAAAATTTAATTTCATGTCGTACTCCACAATTTCAAACGCTCCTTATTTTGGAAACGTTGATCAATTTCATGCATTTTAGTTTAGCATGGCTTGAATCATAAAACTTGGATTTTTGATGTCGGATACGTTATCGTTTAGTAGAGATAAAAATTTATTCCAAAGGCTTACCATATCGATTTTCTATAATCTCACCTTTCCTACAACACCATATCAGCAAAAGCGTGTAGCCCTCCAAAGGCAAAACCACCATCATTTGATACCAACCTGATTTGCCAATATCATGTAGACGCCTACAAGTTACAGCATAAGTAGGGATTGCCAAAATAATATATACAACAATAAAAATGAGTTTGGAAGTTTTGGACTGTAAATTAGCCTGATCCAACACCACAAAAGTCATTATAATCAAAAACCAATACAAAACATAAAACGACCAAAATTCTTTACGTCCCGCTCGTCCTGAAAAATTGGCATAATTTTTAAAACAATGAATAATCCAAGCAATAACAGTGCGTTGATCTTTTGGCTTGGTTTGCCGTGTGATTTGATCATCTTCATTAAGCAATAATACACTTAATATTTGACCATCAGTATCCATGACCACATCAACATTATTGCCTTGTTTTGGTATTACTCCTGCACCTTTCCACACTTTATCAGTAAATGAATATTGTTGATTTTCAACAATAATTTCGCCTTTATTTTCTTGTACCGAATAGGATAAAACCTTTCCTTTCATATATTATTTTCCATCAACAACAAATATCTAAATTTGAACGAGTTTGATAATAAATCTAAAATAAAAAAAGACCGCTTTCGCAGTCTTTTTTCGGTTTAAGTATTAAAACTTAAGCCAAAGCAGATTTTGCTTTTTCAGCCAATGCAGCAAATGCTACAGCGTCATGATAAGCGATATCTGCAAGTACGCGACGGTCGATAATCACTTGTGCTTTTTTCAAACCAGCGATCATACGGCTGTATGATAAACCATTTTGACGCGCACCAGCGTTGATACGTGCAATCCACAAAGCGCGGAATTGACGTTTTTTGTTACGACGGTCACGGTAAGCATATTGACCAGCTTTGATCACTGCTTGGAAAGCTACACGATACACACGTGAACGTGCACCATAATAACCTTTAGCACGTTCAAGAATTTTTTTGTGACGACGATGAGCCACTACACCACGTTTTACACGAGCCATTTAATCTCTCCTAATCCTAATATTAAAGGTATGGACACATACGACGAACTGATTCAACATCGCTGACGTGAACCATTACGCAACCACGCAATTGGCGGATACGTTTCGGAGATTTCTTGGTCAAAATGTGACGTTTGAACGCTTGCTTACGTTTGAAGCCGTTGGCAGTCGCTTTAAAGCGTTTTGCTGCACCACGACGAGTTTTTAACTTAACAGCCATGATAACCTCTTTTACACACCTGTTCGGTATTACTGTTGCACCATGCAACTGCAACCTGCAGGTAAGGACGGCATATTATAGAATAATTTTTATGAATTACCAAATGTTTTTAATTTTTTTTAAAACTAAATGCTGTACAAATATAAAACATAAATCACTACATAACGCAAGGTTTTGGCTATACTCACTACCAAGACAAATCGCCATAATTTTTCTTTTAAGATTCCTGCAATCAAGGTCAACGGATCACCGATAATCGGCAACCAACTCAAAAACAAACTCCACCAGCCGTATTTTTGATAAAAAGTTTGTGCTTTATCAATTTGCTGAACTGAAAATGGAAAATAACGATGCTCACGAAAACGTTCAATTTGTGTACCCAAATACCAGTTTACACACGACCCCAAAATATTACCCATACTGGCAGCAATAATTAGTCCTACAACTGAATATTTTTGCAAATAAATCAAACCCAATAACACCGCTTCAGACTGTGCAGGTAGCAGTGTTGCTGCCACAAAAGCAGTGAAAAATAAGCCAATGTACGCAGACATGCGACAATAGGTCAGGTAAGCACTTACCAGATTATAACTGATTTTGGCTGTATTTTTTAAGCAAAAAGCATTAAATTATTGACACCATTTATATTTTTCCAAGAGATCAGTTATGACTAAACATTATGATTATATCGCCATTGGTGGCGGCTCGGGCGGTATCGCATCCATCAATCGTGCTGCCAGTTATGGCAAAAAATGTGCCATTATCGAAGCCAAACACATTGGCGGTACTTGTGTCAATGTTGGCTGTGTGCCGAAAAAAGTCATGTGGCACGCAGGGCAATTGGCTGATGCAATACACCAATATGCTGCCGATTATGGTTTTGATGTGACAGTGAATCAATTTGATTATGCCACTTTGGTCAAATCTCGAGATGCGTATATTTCTCGTATTCACAATTCTTATCAAAATATGTTTAATAAAAATAATGTTGAAGTGATTGACGGTTTTGCCAAATTTATTGATAAAAATACGGTTGAAGTCAATGGTGAAAAAATTACCGCAGATCATATTCTGATTGCCACAGGCGGACGCCCTAGCCGTCCAGATATTATCGGGCAAGAATATGGCATTGATTCCGATGGTTTATTTGCCTTAAACCAACAACCTAAACGCATTGCTGTTGTCGGTGCAGGTTATATTGCAGTAGAAATCGCAGGGGTATTTAAGAGCTTAAAATCGGAAACGCATTTAATCGTACGCCGTGAAAATCCTTTACGCAGCTTTGATGCAGACATTGTCAATAACTTAGTTGAAGTGATGGAAAAAGATGGGGTAAATATCCATCGCCAAGCCACACCAAAACGGGTTATTAAAAATCAAGATGACAGTTTAACGGTAGAATTTGAAGATGGGCGTAGTTTAACGGTAGATTGCTTGGTTTGGGCAATTGGTCGTGAGCCAGCAACGGATAACATCAATCTTGAAGCGGTTGGTATAAAAACTGATGAAAAAGGCTTTATTAAAGTCGATAAATATCAAAATACCAATATTGAAAATATTTATGCCGTGGGTGATATTATTGAAAATGCAGTATCTTTAACACCCGTTGCTGTAGCTGCAGGGCGACGCTTGTCCGAACGTTTATTTAATAATAAGCCCAATGAATATTTAGATTATAATCTAGTACCAACTGTGGTATTTAGCCATCCGCCAATCGGTACAATCGGTATGACTGAACAAGAAGCCATTGAAAAACACGGTGCAGAAAACATCAAAGTCTATAGCTCTTCATTTACCCCAATGTATAGTGCGGTAACGCAACATCGCCAACCGTGTAAAATGAAATTGGTCTGCCTAGGCAAGGATGAAAAAATTATCGGTTTGCATGGTATTGGTTTTGGTGTAGATGAAATGATTCAAGGTTTTGCTGTTGCCATTAAAATGGGGGCAAGCAAAGCCGATTTTGATAATACTGTTGCAATTCATCCTACAGGTTCAGAAGAATTTGTGACCATGCGATAAAATATTCCTGATACAAAAAAGCACCATTAAACCAAATTAACGGTGCTTTTTTATTGGTTGGTAATGGGTTTACTTTTTCTTTTTCGGTCCAAGTAACATACCCATTTGACGACCTTCCAATTTTGGTGCTTGCTCTACTACACCGTACTCCGCAATATCTGCTTCGATTTTTTGTAGTTGAGCTAGACCTAAGTCTTGGTGAGCCATCTCACGACCACGGAAACGCAAAGTGATTTTTACTTTATCACCATCTTCTAAGAAACGCATGATAGCACGCAATTTCACGTTGTAGTCACCTACATCCGTACCCGGACGTAGTTTGATTTCTTTGATTTGCACTTGATGCTGTTTTTTCTTGGCATCTTTTTGCTTTTGCTTCAAATCAAACAGGTGTTTGTTGTAGTCCATGATTTTGCAGACTGGCGGTGTTGCATTACTTACAATTTCTACCAAATCCAAATCTGCATTTTCAGCAGCACGCAAGGCATCTGCAATTGCGACTACACCTTTTTTCTCGCCTGTTTCATCAATCAGCAATACCTCTTTGGCACGAATTTCTGTATTGATGGTAGCACGATTGGTTTTTGCACCTTGTTGTTGGTTACGATCAGACGGTTTAATCTCTGTTACTCCACAATGTACCGACCGCGTTCAGCGACGGCAGACTCTACTAGGTCAATGAAAGCATCAATTGACATAGTCCCCAAATTTTTTCCTGTGCGAGTACGCACATTGACAGTACCTTCTTCTACTTCACGGTCACCCAGTACCACTAAGTAAGGAATACGTTCTAAGGTACGCTCACGAATCTTAAAGCCGATTTTTTCATTACGCAAATCAGCAATCGCACGCAAGCCCTTAGACTGTAACCGATTTACCACGTCTTGGCAAGTGTTTGCTTGTGCATCGGTAATATTCATCACACAGATTTGCGTTGGTGCTAACCATGGTGGCATAAAGCCCGCATAATGCTCAATCAAAATCCCGATGAAACGCTCAAAGCTACCCAAAATCGCACGGTGCAACATGACAGGCGTATCACGTTCATTGTCTTCAGTCACAAATGATGCATCTAAACGTACTGGCAAATTAAAATCGCACTGGATTGTACCACATTGCCACACACGACCTAAGCAATCTTTCAACGAAAATTCGATTTTTGGACCATAGAACGCCCCTTCACCTGGCTGCAATTCCCATTCCAAGCCTGCCGCATCCAAAGCATCAGACAATGATTTTTCAGAAATATCCCAAATTTCATCACTACCGACACGTTTTTCAGGACGTGTAGAGAGTTTCATTTGTACATCTTCGAAACCAAAATCTCTATAAACATCCAAAGTCAGCTTGATAAAATCAGCAACTTCTTTACCAATTTGCTCTACTGTACAGAAAATATGTGCATCATCTTGGGTAAAGCCACGCACACGCATGATACCGTGCAAAGAACCTGATGGTTCATTACGGTGACAAGAACCAAACTCCGCCAAACGGATTGGCAAATCACGGTAAGATTTCAAACCTTGGTTAAAAATCTGTACGTGACATGGACAGTTCATTGGTTTTACCGCATAGTTACGGTTTTCAGAATGTGTCGTAAACATGTTTTCAGCATAGTTTGCTGCATGTCCTGATTTTTCCCACAAGCTAAAATCTACGATTTGTGGCGTTTTTACTTCTTGGTAGCCGTTGTCACGTTGTACTTGACGCATATATTGTTCAAGCACTTGGTAAATCGTCCAGCCATTAGCATGCCAGAACACCATACCCGGTGCTTCTTCTTGCATATGGAACAAGTCTAAAGCTTTACCAATTTTACGATGGTCACGCTTTTCAGCTTCTTCAATACGTTTGATGTACGCTGCAAGCTCTTTTTTATCCGCCCACGCTGTGCCATAAATACGTTGTAATTGTTCATTTTTGGCATCACCACGCCAGTACGCACCCGAGATTTTGGTCAATTTAAATGACTTTAAAAAACGGGTATTTGGCACGTGTGGACCACGGCACATATCGACATATTCTTGATGATAATATAAGCCCATTTGCGTTTCGTCTGGCATATCGTCAATCAAACGCAATTTATATTCTTCGCCACGCGATTTAAAGGTTTCAATGACTTCGGCACGTGGGGTCATTTTTTTGATGACATCATAGTCCTGATCGATAAGCTGTTTCATACGCTCTTCGATTTTTGCCATATCATCTAAGGTAAATGGCTGTTCGGTGAAGATATCGTAATAAAAACCTTCTTCAATCACCGGTCCAATGACCATTTTGGCTGTTGGAAATAATTGTTTTACGGCATGACCCACCAAGTGTGCACAGGAATGGCGAATGATTTCTACGCCGTCTGCATCTTTTGGAGTAATAATTTGAACCGTTGCATCTTCGGTGATCAAGTCACAAGCATCAACAAGACGTCCATTGACACGTCCAGCTACGGTGCTTTTGGCAAGCCCTGCTCCAATACTTTGAGCTACTTGCATGACGCTAACCGCATCATCAAACTGTTTTTGATCGCCATTCGGCAAAGTAATAATCGGCATGATTTTCAACATCCTTTAGGAGTGATGCCCCACACGACAGAGCATATCACTGCGAGATTGCTATAACATAAAAATAACAATATCAATTGATAGAACGATGATTGACTTACTTGCCAATCATCAAGAAAAAACGCAACATATTTTAGCTTAAATTTGAACAAAATGATAGTTGAAGCGAATCTTTCAATCAATTAAAATCTTATTCAGAAATCAACGCCACTTGTTGCATATAATTGACAAGCGTTTGCTTCAAAGCTTGTAATTGTTCTTCACTCGCACCTTGTTGCAAGTCACGTTGATAACGCAATACATGCTGACGCAAAGTATGTCTTTCCGCCGCTTGATGCTGTTTACAAAAATCATTGATCGCACTATCGCCTTGTTCGATGACACGCTCAACCCAACGCATCAACTGTGCTTGTTTTTTGGCACCTTGTTTAGGTACTAAAAAGCTCAACAACATGGTTTCATCTTCATTGCGTAACAATTTACCGATACGTTGAAATTGGCGACGACGTGCCTCAAAAGATGTGATGCTGTTTAATTCCAAGAATGCATCAATCAAACGTTCATCTACAGGTAATTGTTTGATTTGTTTTTGTGGTAATTCAGCCAATTGTTCCGCCAAGGCAGCCATACGCTGTACGTGACGTTTTTGCTCTGATTTACTGGCACGACCATCTTGTAAATCTTCAAAATCTTGTTCATTAAATGGACGTGGGCGACGAGCCATAGTGTTCTCTCATACAATCAGCAACAAAGTGTATAATTTAACATATTTTATATGATTTCAAAAATTTATCGTCACACTGTTTTTAAATACAACTATTTCCATCATTTTGCCCAGTGTTTACCCTCGCGATGCAACACTTGCACTGACCAATCTTGTTGTAAACTTTTGGCAAGCTGTTCAACCAAATAGACTGAGCGATGTTGTCCACCAGTACAACCTACGCAAACGGTGACAAAATGACGATGTCCTTGACTCAAAATTGGCAACCACTTCTGTAAAAATTGCTCAATGTCTTGGTACATATCCGTGACCATGGCATCTGCTGCCAAAAATTGCTGTACAGGCTCATCTAAGCCAGACAAGGGACGTAACTCAGCAACCCAATGTGGATTATTCAGATGACGTACGTCAAATACATAATCCGCATCCAAAGGTAAGCCATGTTTAAAACCAAAAGATTGTAATACTACAACCAACTTATCGCTTTTACCTAATTTGACCGATAAGGTATGTTGTAATTGATGTACGGTACTGTCACTGGTATCAATGGTCATGGTAGCGTGGCGTGCCAAATCTGCCAATAAAATTTCTTCTTGTGCAATACAAGTCGCTAAACTATCAAAGCGATTGGATAAAGGATGTGGACGGCGTGAAGATGAATAACGAGCGATCAGAATCTGTTCTCGTGCGGTGAGATACAGTACGTCGATTGGACTATATTGATTAAGTTTTTGTAAAATATCTTCGATATCAATGCTTTCTAGTGCGAGGCTACGAATATCGATACCGATTGCCAACTGTTCCATGCTGTGGTCTTGACTTAAACGTGCTACCACATCTGGTACAAGACTCACGGGAAGATTATCAATAATATAATAACCCAAATCTTCCAGCATTTGTAAGGCAGATGTTTTTCCCGAACCTGAACGCCCTGCAACCACCAAGATTTTTTTTACCATATTTCCAATCACCTTACTTTTGCATATTCAATATCGCTTTGACTGATACGTGCTAACTCAAAACTTTATTAACCAGAAGATTATCAATCAAACGTGTTTTACCTAATTTTGCTGCCACAAATAACACCACATCCTGCTCAAATTCAGTCACAGTCTGCAAATCAGGCGTGTAAGCTTCAATATAATCTACCACAAAACCTTTTTCGGTTAAATTTTGTCGTGCTTGTTGTAGCACCTGTGACAAATTTTCACCCTGCTGTAATGCTTGTGCAGATTGTTGTAATACTTGATAAATACTCGGTGCGAGCTGTCTTTCACTTTCACTCAAATAGCCATTGCGTGAGCTCAGTGCCAAGCCATCATCCGCACGTACAATCGGCACACCAACAATATCAATCGGCAAGTTCAGATCATTAGTCATCTGACGAATCACCGCCAATTGTTGCCAGTCTTTTTCCCCAAAAAATGCCATATCAGGTTGTACAATATTAAATAATTTGCTGACCACGGTCGCCACACCATCAAAGTGCCCAACACGAGATTTGCCACATAAAATTTCAGTTATACCACTCACCTGCACTGTGGTATGGCGTGGTTTATCACCGTACATTTCTTGTACTGTTGGTGCAAATAAGATATGGCAACCAGCATCTGCCAATAACAAGCTGTCAGCATCCAAGGTGCGTGGATAAGACTCAAAATCTTCACCAACACCAAATTGAATTGGATTGACAAAAATACTCACCACCACTACATCACAACGATTTTTGGCTTGTTTGACCAATTGCAAATGTCCATCATGCAAATTGCCCATGGTCGGCACAAAACCAATGCTTTTGCCCGATTTGCGTGCTTGTGACAGTGCTGCACGTAATTGTTCAATGGTCGTTTCAATTTTCATAATGTTTATTTCGCTAATATTGATTTGGTTTCGCTTGTGTGGGTTTGGCTTATTTTACATCGACTTGAAAGCTATGTTCTGGTGCAGGAAAAGATTGCTCTATGACTGCTTGATGATACGCTTTGATGGCATCAACAATAGCATGTTCGCCTGACTGTTCTGCCATAAAATTACGTACAAAGCGTGCTACTTTACCAAAAGTTAAGCCTAACATATCTTGTACAACCAACACTTGACCATCAGTATCTACACCTGCACCGATACCAATCACAGGCACAGCAAAACGTTCGCTGACTTGTTTGGCAAGGCTAGCTGGCACGCATTCTAATAATAGCAATGCTGCACCAGCATCAACTACCGCTTGGCAATCTGCCAATAATTGTTCGGCTGCGGATAAGGTTTTTGCTTGTAAACGATAACCGCCCAACACATGTACCGATTGTGGCGTTAAACCCAAATGTACACAAACAGGTACACCATTGCGTGTTAAAGCCTGCACAGTATCTGCTAACCATGCACCGCCTTCGATTTTGACCACATGTGCACCGGCTTGCATCACCGCACGGCTATTCTGCAAAGCATCATTTACAGTAGCATAACTCATAAATGGCAAGTCAGTCATAATCAAAGCATGCTTGTTGGCACGTGCTACATTGGTAGTATGATAAACCATGTCTTGCACAGTCACTGGCAAAGTGGAATCGTGTCCCTGAATCGTCATACCCAAAGAATCACCAACCAAAATCGTATCAATTTCAGCCGCTTCAAAGGCCTTAGCAAAGCTCGCATCATAACAAGTCAAGCAAGAGAATTTACGCCCCTGGCTTTTGAATTTTTTTAAATCGGTTAAACTAATCATCACAACCTCAGAATATATGCGAACTGACCTAATCATAGCGTTCGATGGGAGAGTTTAAAAACAATATTAAAAATAAAATCTATCAGTGAGCAGAATGATACCAATCTGCATCAATAGCTTGGGCTGTCGGATTCTTTACGCAAGCTAAATCTTGTAATACTTGTCCTGCAATGACTTTATTGGGTTCAAGATCTAGCAATGGCAATACCACGAAGTCACGCTCAAACAATCCGACATGTGGTACTTTTAAGCGTGGTACATCAATTTGCTCATCGCCATACAATAATAAATCTAAATCCAGCGTACGTTCGCCCCAATGTCGTAAACGCACTCGCCCTGATTCATTTTCAATATATTGTAACCTGTCTAATAATGCCAAAGGTGCTAGGTCAGTCCATAATTCGACGACCGCATTAAGATAATCAGGCTGGTCTTGTGGACCCATCGGTGGACTGCTGTATAGTGATGACACACGTACTTCACCGATTTTGGCTAAAGCGTCAATTGCATCAACGAAGATTTGTCGAGAATCGCCAAGATTACCGCCCAGACCAATAAAACACTGTACTTTTTTCATCAAAATAACCACTTTTAAGTGACGATTTATTGCTACAATTTTGCAATCAGTTATACACGTGTTGGACCAAAGATCACATCTTTTAAATCACGCTGTACACGACGACGACGCAAGATCGGATGATCTAAACCAGCATTACTCTGCGTTTGTCCACTCTCAGATCTATTCATATCTGTTTGGCTTGCATCTGCACGATGACCATTGCTTTTGTTACGTTGGCGACGTGGCTTAATAGGCTCCTGCACCAAAGGCAAAAAGTCTTCCAAATGGTCTGCAGTTGTATTGGTTTGCAGATCAGTTTTTGGTACTTTGGATTTACCCGATTTGGATTTGCTTGACGTATCTTGGTTTGATGTTTTTTCAGCTTGTGCTTGATTATGCAAACGTTTTTGCTGACGGCGATAATCCGCGATTGCTCTTTCTTTACCATCATTATTGAGATATTGAAAGTTTTCCCACCACGCTGCCATACCTTGTGTACTTTCGTCACCAATTTGCTCACGCAACATCAAAAAGTCAAATCCAGCTCTAAAACGCGTATGCCCTGCCAAAGTCATAATGTGCTGCGGCTTGATATGTACCAAACGACTTTGCATTTCCCATACTTCACGCACGAAAACTTCCGCAAAACGTGGCATGATAGTACGTGTAGCCTGACGTTTCAAAACATCCATGCCTGCTTGTACACGCGCTTCATGACCTTTGATGCCTTTTTGATGATAATGTTCGATACGGTCTAAATACGGTTGCCATAATAAAACTGCATAAAAGAATGCTGAATTGACTGTCTTACCACTTGCAAGGCGTTGATCGGTATTGCGTGCTGCTTGCTTAACCAATGGCGTCAATGTCGCATCGATAAAAAGCTCTTGCCATACCTGAAATTGGTCTAATAATTGCACCAATTTCTCCAAGCGACCTACTGAAAACATTTTTTGGCTTTCATCATATAGACGGTGTGGCGACACTTCTCGTAATAGTTTGATACGGTCAGTCGTAAATACGTTCAATACACTTTGATGAATTTTAAAATCCAACTTGGCTGCAAAGCGTAAAGTACGCAACATACGCACTGGATCTTCTTCAAAACGTTGATCCGCATCACCCAATAATTTTAACGTTTTGGATTTAATATCTTTATAAGCATGACAAAAATCAAGAACGACATTGTCAAAAGGCTGATAATAAAAACTATTTACCGTAAAATCACGGCGAGCAAAATCTTGCTCAATCGTTCCCCAATTGTTATCACGCAACACCATACCTGTCGCACTGGTAATGGCTTTTTTAGGTGGGGCACGAAACGTAGCAACTTCAATCATCTCTCGCCCAGAATGGACGTGTGCCAATTCAAAACGACGACCGATAATACGGCAACGACGACCAAAGACTTTTTTAATTTGTGATGGTGTGGCATTGGTCACGGCATCAAAATCCTTTGGATGCTCGCCCAGCATCAAATCTCGTACGCCACCACCAACCAAATATGCTTCATAGCCGGCTTTGGTTAAACTTTCAATGACTTCCAAAATGGCAGGACTTAAGTCCGAACGAGATAAACCACATGCTGATGCAGATAAAATTTGCAAGAAAAATGCTCCACGCCGAATCGCGTTATTTAAATGCCACTAATATAGCCTTAAGCTTAAAAAAGGGCAATTTTTTTTCATGCAAAGCTGTGCTTTTTTTCATCATCACCAATCATTTACGTCATATAAAATATATTGTTATTTAATCATGCACAAAAAATTTAAAATATATCATGACGATATTGCACAAAATCGGTCTTTTTGGCGATTTTATCATAAAGCAAACGTGCGGTATGATTATCTTCTTTGCTTAGCCAATACACCCGAGCATAGTTATTTTTCTTTACATAATCATATAGATAATCAAATAATTGCCGAGCGATGCCTTGTTTTCGACAAGCTGGTGCTACAAATAAATCTATTAAATAACAGCATGGCTCGAACGTCCAACTATGTTCATGCAAGGTAATATGTGCAAAAGCCACTAATTTATCATCTTTAAACACCGCAAAACCAGTTAATTTCCCTGCCTTGCCCGCATCGGGCGTGACGAGCCTTTGCCAAGTATAATCAATAGCCTGCATTGGCATTTCAGTTTGATAAAAATCCAAATAACCTTGCCAAAGTGATAGCCATTGGGTTTTATCTGTGGCTTTAAGCTTACGGATTTCAAACATGAGAATTCTCTACAAAATCAATCTTCTATCTAAACAAAATAGGATTAAGCACAAAGACTTAATCCTATATTTTATTTTTAAACCATTTTCACTATTTAGGCAAAAATAATTTATTTACCCATCAAACCTGACAAACTTGATAATACATTTTGAATATCATTATTTGCCGTTTGCGTATTGCTTTGATTACCTTGTGGCGTCAAAGTATCGATAATCTGTGGCAATACGCTTGCAATCGTATTGTACACTTCAGATTTAGGCTGTTGCACTTGTTGTGCTACTTGTTCGACTTCTTGGTCATCAAATAACGGCTGCACATCACAGCCTTGTACGCTGTCACATGTCTGCTCAGGGCTTACCCAAGACTGTGCTTGGCTTGCCAGTCCTGCATCGCTCAATTTGCTGACCGCACCATTAACACCACCTTGTTTCTGAATCCAACCCAGTACTAACGGTAGAACTGCCATCAAAATCGCCGCTTTACCGCCATTGCCCCCGAGCAAACCTGTTAGTGCACCTAAACCACCTAAGCCAGAGTTTTGTTGCTGTTGTTGCTGACCACCAAGTACCGCACCCAACACATTGCCCAAACCACCTAGACCAGTGTTTTGCTGCTGTTGCTGCTGACCGCCAAGTACTGCACCCAAAATATCACCCAAACCGCCGCTACTTTGTGGTGCTTGTTGCTGTTGCTGACCACCTAATGCTTGTTTCACTAGACCTTCAATTAGACCGTTTAACGCACTCATTGCATATACTCTCTAAAAAATAATGAATCACTACATTAGACTGACTTTAAATCATACAAGCAAGTATTTTTGCGTGTTATTTTGTGACATTTTCTAACCAAAAATTCTTAATCCATACTATTTCAAGCTTGTGAAATATGTATTAAAAATCTTAATTCACTAACTTCCACATAAAATATAAAATCAGCATTGCGATAAGCACTACAGTCACGCTATTCATTTTTGGGAAAATCCGACTACCTAAATGATAAATTGCTACCATTATCAGTAGAATACCGACTCGACCAAACCATGACCATAAATGAAAAGTATATTCATTCAACCCATTATTTGGAATGACTGATTGTGTACCTAAAAATAAATAATAACAAATTGCAATTAAAATACTACCTACTGGCAAAACCACAACCCATAAAGGCAAATAAGCCAGAGCTTGTCGATATTGTTTTTGTTGCAGTGCTGATTTTGCCAACTTAAATTGCACCAAGCGATTATCTTGCCCCAAAATCGATAATGCACAAGCTGAAAAATAGATTACCATCATATAGAGCATGATATTGTATAATATATATGCAGACTTTGAATAAGTTATCGCATCAGCACCACTACTTATTCGCATATACTGGGTATTTACCAGCAAAAAAATAATATTAATGATACTCAATAAGAACGGTAAAATTAGGCTTAAAACCAGCCAATAATGCTGATTAGATTTTAAATGCAACTTATATCGCATACTACGATAAGCTGAATATAAAGCAATGATTGCAATAAGCACAGAGAAATTGGTTAAATAGCTTGGTGTTTCAAAAAAATCAACATTAAAAAATAAAGCTTCCCACTCTCCAGTCAATATACTAGAAATCAACTCACCTACATACAATGATGAAAAGACAACCAATAAAAACAACTGCAAATATGAGCCATTCCATTCTTTGGTGCTACGATTAAATTGCAATTCATTGATCATGACTGCACTCATCCCCAAAACTGCGACAGCAATCAAGGCAATAAACATCATTATTCGAGACAGTATTGTTGGTGCTGCATCACTATAAGTATCAAATCCCCAATCTACCAAGAAGACACTGACTACAATACCACACCATGCCAAAATCGGCGCAATAAATAACCGCGTCCAAGTGACTTGCCACGCTGACAATGCCGACATACGGATTTGATCCCAAAATTGCGATTTGATATCTTGCATAAAACTACGCTGTAATAATATCACGGCACTAATACCAAAAATAAAATAACCCACCCACGCAGAATGTGCTACTTGTTCTGGCACAATCGAATTTTTTAGACTATTAAATGAAGCATTATAAATAAAAAAGGCATAACAACAAAAAACCACCGCTAGTAATGCAAAATTAAAATTCAGCCATATTAAACGTTGAAATTCAGCATTAATTTTAATCTTAGGCACATCAACTTTAGGCAATTTGCTCACTAATAAATCATTATTTTGATTGGTCATGGCTACTCTCCTTTTGTTATATTGGCTGATTCAGTTAAGCTTTTTTGGTAGGTGTGCAATAAAGATTCTTTTAAAATCTCTATGCCGATTAATGGCAATTTTTGCTCTACACAAGCCTGAATTAATGCAATACGATATTGGCTATCTGTATTAATCGATACAATAAACGCATTTTGCCTCTCATCAAAAACAATATTTTGAATGTGTGATAAAGTATATACGCTTTGTTTTTGCTCATCAGTTAAATCAGCAAAACGTAATAATAATGGAATATCTTTTTGATTGGTAAAAATATACTGGCTATTATCAGTATTTAACGCTTGATGATTAACAATTTTACCTTCTTTCAACACCAACATATGAGTACAATACTCATCTAATTCAGACAAGATATGACTGGATACCAATAAAGTCATACCGTGTGATTTTAGCTGATTAAATAATTGGGATAATTCATAGCGTGCCTCTGGGTCTAAACCACTGGCTGGCTCATCTAAAATGAGTAATTTTGGTCGGTGAATAATCACTTGACCAATTCCGACTCGTTGCTTTTGACCGCGAGAAAGTTCGCTGATTTTGTGATGCAGTTTGTCATATAAGTTTAGTACATCAGCAGTATACGTCACTGCATCAGAAATCCTATGTTGCTCCACACCTTTGGCATGTGCAACATAGGTCCAATATTGCAAAATAGTCAAATTTTCAGGCAAACCAAAAATATCAGGTAAATAGCCTAGCTGTGTATAGCTATGCTGTGGATTGGCTAAAACAGGCTCGCCATCTAGCAATACTTGCCCTTGTTGCGGAATTTCTAAGCCTGCAATGCACCGCATCAGCGTAGATTTCCCTGCACCGTTCGGACCAATCAATCCTGTAATGCTGTTATTACTCAGTTCAATATCAATATCAAATAATACTTGTTGCTCGCCATAATAAAAATTGAGTTGCTGAATACTAATCATTATCTTATCCATCACATTATCCTGCTGGTACTTTAGCATAAAGCTGTATATGTTGTAGGATTTTATGTGATAAATTTCTTATTTTTCAACCCTTTTATTTCTTGCTTTATTTAAACAAAAAAGCAACCTTGCGGTTGCTTTCTTTTAGGAATAAACCTAAATCAACGATTAACGTTGAACTTGACGACTACCAGTGATTGTAGCGAATACACGACGGTTCATCGCACGACCTTCACGAGTTTTGTTGTCAGCGATTGGTTGATCCCATGCGAAACCTTGAGTAGTCAAGCGGTTAGCATCAACACCAAATTCATGAACAAGTGCAGATTTAACAGAGTTAGCACGAGCCAATGACAAACGTTCGTTCAACTTACGTGGACCAGTGTTATCAGTGTGACCATCGATCTTAGCAGTAGCGTTAGGGAATGCAGACAATGCTTCAGCAACTTTTGCAATCTCTGGACGGTATTGTGGTTTGATGTTTGACTTGTTAGTATCAAAGAATACACGAAGTTCCATCTTAAGATCTTCAGTCAACACTTGTGGTTGTTGAGGTTGTTGAACAACTTGAACTGGTTGTGGAGCAACTGGTGCTGGAGCTTCAACTGGAGCAACTTCTACAACTTCAGCTTGTGGCTTCAAGTGACCGCCAAGTACAACTTGTAATGCTGCCAAACCTTGAGCTGACCAGTAGTTGTGGTCAAAGTTGTGTACGCCACGTGCTTCAGTACGCAAAGACAACGCGTCGTTCAAGTGCCATAACGCACCAACACCTACGTTACCGATAGTGTCTTTAGATGCACCACCGCCGTTTTCGATATTGAAACGTGACCAACCGCCACCTACAAGTGCGTAAGGCTTAACTTTGCTGTCGTAGTTTTTAGTGATCGCATCAGCAGTTGTGATGATGTTCAAGCTAGCAGTTTCACCAGTAACGTCTGCTTTGCTATCAGTTACTTTATTTACCAATTCGCTTTTCGCTTTTTGATATTCGATTTCCGCTTGTACAGCTGGAGTCAATTCAGCACCAATCGCAGCACCAACAGTTAAGCCATCACGCAAGTCTAAATCTTGTTTACTACCCATCATGTTTTCAGTGATACCTTTGTCAGTATTACTGAAGTTATAGTTATAACCCAACATCAAAGGAGTTACAGTAACGCCAGCATTTGCAGCAGCAAATGGAGCAGCAACTAACATTGCCAAAGCAATACGAGTCATTTTCATGGAATTTTCTCCAAATAAACCAATTGTCGTTTAATAAAACGGTTATTTATAACCTTACGCTTACTTGAATGGCTTCAAAGTCCACCGAGACAAGTCTACGATACATCTACACTTCAGCCAACATTCTACATAAACCAAACTTGATTTCAATCATTTTTTAGTAAATGTATCATATACACTGCAGTTGGAACTCAAGCGACTGCGTTACACAAACAATCCCATTTGTGAAATATTTGTTAATCAATCGCTGCTCTAAAAGTTTAACTTGTAATCATTGTAACACATATTTTGCAACATTGTGTTACATTAAGTAAAATTACATTTCATTTAGTATAAATGCAATTAAAAATAAATAAGTAAGATTACATTCTCTTGTTTTCAAAGTATTTTTCAGAAAATGTATTCTTCACATTATTTATGATCAGTGCATCATTAATCGTATTTAAAGCCCCGTTTGATACTCAGCTTGTGGTTTTGCAACAGAATATTGATAAGGATGTTCAAAATCTTTTAATCCTCGTGCAGCAATTTCAATATCATGTTCTGCTTTTAATACAAAACTATCAAAACCACTACGCATTAAATAGTTTAGAACATCTTTAAATACATCACCTACCGCACGTAACTCACCTTTAAAACCTTGGCGACGCAACAACGCTGCATATGAATAGCCACGACCATCCGTAAAAGCTGGGAAAGCAATAAAAATCGAATCCAATTCAGCCAAAGGCAACTCAACTTGTTCAGGTGAGTCTTCCACACCTAACAATACCGCTTTTTTGCCCTTTATTTGTGCCAACAAATTTAATTGCTGTAAACTCAATAGCACATCACCGTTAGGAACTTGCCCATCTTCTGCAACAGTTTGATATGTATTCTCAATAACCTGACCATCTTTTTGTAAGACACGTGTAGTTAAATTAAGCATAAGCACGCTCCTTAAATGGTTGAATACCAACACGGCGGTAGGTATCGACAAAACGTTCATCGTATTGGCGTAGGTCTAAATAAGTATTTAAAATTTCTTCAATTACATCAGGAATCGCTTCTGCTGCAAAAGATGGCCCGAGAATATCACCAATTGATGCATCATGATCAGCATTACCACCAAGCGTGATTTGATAAAATTCCGCACCTTTTTTATCCACACCCAAAATCCCAATATGCCCTACATGGTGATGACCACAAGCATTCATACAGCCCGAAATATTTAAATCCAAATGACCAAGATTATACACCGCATCTAAGTCATCAAAGCGACGGCTAATCGCTTCGGAAATCGGAATAGATTTGGCATTAGCTAATGAACAATAATCCCCACCAGGGCAGCAAATAATGTCAGTAATGAAGCCAATATGTGCACGCGCTAAATTGGCTTGTTCTAACTGTTGCCAAAGGGTAAATAAATGCTTTTGTGGTACATCTGCCAAGACAATATTTTGTTCATGCGTAGTACGCAATTCACCGAAAGTATATTGATCCGCTAAGTCTGCAATAAAACGCATCTCTTCACTGGTCATATCACCAGGGGCAATACCAGCACGCTTCAAATTGATATTGACAATTCGATAACCCGTTACTTTATGTGCAACAGTATTGATGTTGTACCATTGCTTAAACTTAGTATTTTCAGCAAATAATTGTCTAAAATCTTCATCAACATAGCTTTCATAAGTGAAAGGCTTAAATTGCTCATCCATTTTTTGCAAAGTTTCGGTAGGGATTTTTAAATGTTGATTATGGGCAAATTCTGCTTCGACTTTTTCAGCAAAAACCTCAGGTGTCAAAGCTTTGACCAAAATTTTAATACGGGCTTTATATTTATTATCACGACGACCGTGTAAGTTATAAACACGTAACACCGCTTCTAAATAAGCCAATAAGTCTTCACGTGGCACGAAATCACGAATCACGCTACCAATCATTGGGGTACGACCTAAACCACCGCCGACTTTGATTTTATAGCCAATTTCACCCTGTTCATTTTTAACTATATATACACCAATATCATGAAATGCAGTCGCTGCACGGTCATTTTCTGCCAATGCCGATACTGCAATTTTAAATTTACGCGGCAAAAATGCAAACTCTGGATGAAAGGTACTCCACTGGCGAATCAATTCACAAGTCGGACGTGGATCTGCAATCTCACCTGCAATTACACCTGCATACTGATCAGTCGTAGTATTACGAATACAGTTACCCGAGGTCTGAATGGCATGCATTTGTACTGTCGCCAATTCTGCTAACATTTCTGGTACATCTTCTAATGCTGACCAATTCAGCTGTACATTTTGACGAGTCGAAATATGTGCATAGCCACGGTCATATTGCTGTGCAAGCTCAGCGATTTTTCTTAATTGGCGACTATTAATCAAACCATAAGGAATGGCAATACGAAACATTGGTGCATAACGTTGTACATATAAACCATTTTGCAAACGTAAAGGGCGGTATTCATCTTCACTCAATTCGCCTTTGAGATAGCGTTGAGTTTGGTCACGAAATTGGGCAACACGCTCATCAATGAGCTTTTGGTCAAAAGAAGTATAAGTATACATGGCGTTTTGGCTAGCATGAATTATAAGTAAAACAAGCATAACTACATTTTAGTCACAGTCAAAATGCTTTTTTTGTATATTTACATTCGATTTTCTTGATAAGGATTTTTTATAAAAATTGCTCTGCTTTTCATCGAGTATAACGTGAATATCGGTTTTTGTATGCTAAATGTACTTTTTTTAAGCCATCATCAGTCATCGTAATTTTGATATAAGATGTCATTCATTTTTGCATTTTAATCGCATATTCTAAGCAAAATCATGCGATATTCGCTCATTTTAATCAGGATCACGTCGTGAATCACATGCAAAAACAGGCGAACAGCCAAACCAATCCAAATACCAACACGCATCAAGCCTTAGGTAGAGATACCATCAGCATTCATTTTGTTGATGCTGCATTGGCTGGCGTAAAACGTCTTGGTCATGATATTGAAACACTTTTGCCACGTGTAGGTATTGAGCCTGAGCTATTACGCCATCCAAAAGCCCGTATTTCGCCAGAACAATATATCAAATTTGTACAAATGCTATGGCTAATCACGCAAGATGAACATGTTGGTTTTGGCGAACAACCACGCAGACTAGGTACTTTTGCTATGATGTGCCAATTGATGGTGCATTGTAAAACTTTGGGACAAGCCCTAGAACGTTCTGCTGAGTTTTACCGATTATTTGGTGATGAATGGGTGATGACGCTAGAGCGTGACAAACATGATGCACGTCTAGTTCCGCTGATTCCAAATGATACACAGCCTAAGCACTTTATCACTGAATGCTTGTTAATGATTTGGCATGGTTTAGCATCTTGGCTTATCGACCGCCGTCTGCCATTAGAGCGTGTCAAGTTTGAATATGATGCACCTTTATATGCTGATGAATACGATGCATTATTTTTTGCACCCGTAGTGCAGTTTAACGCAACACGCACAGAAATTTCTTTTGCAGCAGATTATTTGGATTTACCGATTCGTCAAACCGAAGAAAGCTTAGAAGAATTTTTAAAAGTCGCTCCTGCACAGCTTTTGGTGAAATTTAAAAATAGTAGCTCGCTCACCAACCGTATCCGTGAAGTACTCAAAAACCAAATCGGAGAAGAAATGCCAACGCTTAATGATGTGGCGTCTCTACTCTATCTTTCACCGCAGACTTTACGCCGTCGTTTGGCAGCAGAAGGCAAAAGTTATCAAGGCGTTAAAGATGCTTTGCGTCGTGATGCAGCCATCCATTTGTTATTACATCCAGAATTGAGTTTGGAAGATGTCGCACAGCAAGTTGGTTTTAGTGAAACCAGTACTTTCCATCGTGCATTTAAAAAATGGACAGGTGTTACACCAGGCTTATATCGCCAATTACATATCAGCCCATTGGATGAGTAACTGAATTATTTCAAAGCAAATTTTATCAAAACTTGTACTTGAAAAAGTACAATAAAATCTGTAGAATTTACATTCCTTTTCATGTTTAGGCGAATCATTGTCTAAACCAACTATAATAGGTATTTCTGATGAAAACTCTCAGTGCAAAGCCTGCTGAAGTACAACACGACTGGTACGTTGTTGATGCTACAGGCAAAACACTTGGTCGTTTAGCGACTGAAATTGCTCGCCGTTTACGTGGCAAGCACAAAACGACTTTCACTCCACACGTTGACACTGGCGATTATATCGTTGTCATTAACGTTGAGAAAGTACAAGTGACTGGTAACAAGTCTTTGGACAAAAAATACTACCGTCACACTGAATTCCCAGGTGGCTTAAAAGAGACTAACTTTGAAAAGTTAATCGCTCACAAGCCAACAGAAGTTCTTGAGCGTGCTGTAAAAGGTATGTTGCCAAAAGGCCCATTGGGTTATGCAATGATCAAGAAAATGAAATTGTATGCAGGTAACGAACATCCGCATGCTGCTCAACAGCCACAAGTTTTGGACATCTAAGGGATAAAGCACATGGCACAAAATTATGGTACAGGTCGCCGTAAGACCGCAACTGCGCGTGTATTCTTATCTCCAGGTACAGGCAAATTGGTTATCAATAACCGCACTCTAGAGCAATATTTTGGTCGTGAAACAGCACGTATGGTTGTTCGTCAACCATTAGAATTGCTTGACGCTACTGAAAAGTACGACCTTTACATCACTGTTGCTGGTGGTGGTATCGGTGGTCAAGCTGGTGCAATCCGTCACGGTATTACTCGTGCATTGATCGCATCTGATGAAGATTTGAAACCTACGCTTCGTCAAGCTGGCTTCGTTACTCGTGATGCGCGTGAAGTTGAACGTAAAAAACTTGGCTTACGTAAAGCACGTAAACGTCCGCAATTCTCTAAGCGTTAATCTTTACGCTGGCAGAAATGCAAAAAAGCTCCTTCGGGAGCTTTTTTATGTGACTTAAAAATTTAGCACTATTTTTTGATATTTATTTTGGGCAAAAGTAATATTACATCATCACGATGATAACCCGTTTCAAAACCAATACCCAAATAACGTACATTCGCAAGGCGGTAAGGTTGGTTTGGAATCGCATAAAATTGTTGAATACGTAAATCTTTGGCATAACTGATTGCGGTTTGTGGTTGGCTTGTCAATTGTCCTGATTGACTACTGATTTGATAATGATAAGTATATTGTGGGATTTTTTCCTTTTCTGACAAAGGTTTATCTGAATACTCATCGAACCATATTACTACAGTTTTTTCTTGAATATTGACAATATCTAATTGAGCATCATTATTTGTCAAGGTTTTTAATGGTACTAAGCGTTGCTTAATGGCATTAAGCTTTTGTTCAAACTGCGGGTAATTGTCATCATCAATACTGCCATATTCGATTTTTTGAGTTTGATGATCACGATACATCTCATACAAAGATGTCACTTCGATAATTTGTTGTGGTGATTTTGACTTTAAATCAAAATAGTACAGCTGTGGTACTCTCGCCCGACCGTCTTCATAGTCACGCAAAACATATACTTTTTGGTCTTTGGCATCGTAACCCAATACAGAAACGCTTTCGCCGCCACCAACCGTTGCAAAGCTTGCAGTCGATATTGAGCAAAATGTAATGATCATTAAAAATTTTTCTGACAATTTCATGAGCATTATTTCCATTTATTCTAACCGTCTTGATTCGATTATGTCATATTCAGCACAAAAATAAAGCCAATTTGTCATTGGCTTTATTTTAAACATCACAATAAAAATTTAGATTTCTGTTAGCTCTCTTTTAGTTCGCTTTCATCAGGGAACACAGGACGCTCACCAGGACTTTCACGGTTGATATGCAAGAATGACAAATGACGCTCATATTTATCCAAGATATCATTAATGACTTGTTCTTTGCTATAACCAACCAAATCATTACCTTGCGAACCATCCAATAGATAAGATTCTAAACGATAGTATTCATTTTGCGATTGTTTATGTTCCAAAGACACTGGCATATCGTAGCGTACAGGCCATACTTCATAGACAAAGTTGTATTCATCTTTAAAACGCACAATCAAATTAACATGATACAAATCGCTATTTTCAGCAATTGGCTGTTTTTCTACTGTAACATTTAGACCTTGTTTCAGTAGCTCTTCTGCCACATCATTGATCGCTGGCTCAAAAACTTGACCTAACATTTGCAAAGTTTGCTTTTGATCTGGGTGTGCCATCACACGATTTAGACGTGTTTTCCAGTCATAAATATTGACATTACCCACCACAGGTGCAGCATTCAAACTTAAACTGGCTTCACGGAAATCTTCTAAACGTAATGATTTAAATAAACCAATCATCACAAAGAACATCACAAAGCTAAACGGTAGACCCATGATAATCGTGGCTTTTTGCAAAGCATGAATACCATCTGTCATCAACATGGTTGCGGTCAATACCCCAATCGCCAATGCCCAGAAAATACGAATCCACACAGGTGGCTCATCTTGGTTGCTTTGCCCTTTATAACTGAAGTTACTCAGTACAATCGCACCCGAATCCGCAGATGTCACATAAAATAGCAAACCTGAAATAAATGCTACAATTGCCGTGAACGAAAACCATGGATAAAACGATAGTAATTTATAAAAACCAATCTCTGGGCGTGCAATCACTTCTTGTGCAAAAGCAATATTACCTTGAATCACTTGATATAATGCACTATTACCCATCACCGATAGCCAAGCGATGGTAAACATCACAGGAATACTTAATGTTCCCACGACAAACTGGCGAATGGTACGACCACGAGAAATGCGTGCTAAGAACAAGCCTACAAATGGCGACCAAGCAATCCACCACGCCCAAAAGAATAGCGTCCAATCTTGTACCCATTGTTTTTGTTCAGGAGTTTGATGATAAGCAAAAGTATCCAATGTTAATGCAGGAAAGCGACTTAAATAATCACCGACATTCAAAGTAATGGCATTCATCAAATAACTGCTATTGCCCATAAATAATACAAATAATACCAAGCCTACAGCAAAATAAATATTCCATTCTGATAATATTTGAATGCCTTTTGATGCACCTGTGGTTGCAGAAACAATCGTAATGGCTACTGCCAAACTAATTAATCCAATTTGCCACATTAAATTCTCAGGCAAATCAAAAATAACGTTTAGACCATAATTAAGCTGTACAACGCCAATACCACAAGTTGTAGCAATACCGAATATCGTACCTAATATCGCTGCAACTTCGACCAAATTACCCAATGGTCCATTAATTCTTTTACCAATGATAGGATATAATGCCGAACGAATACTCAGCGGAAGATTATAACGATAAGCAAAATACCCGAGCGAAATCCCGATCAAGGCATACATACACCAGCCCGTGATACCGTAGTGGAAAATCGTCCACACTAAGGCTTGGCGGGCAGCTTCCACAGTTTGACCTTCGCCCACAGGCGGTTGCATGTATTGCATAATTGGCTCAGCAACCGAGAAAAACATCAAGTCAATGCCGATCCCTGCACCAAACAACATCGCTGACCAACTAAGTAAACTAAATTCAGGCTGAGAATGTTTAGGTCCGAGTTTAATATCACCATAACGTGAAAAAGCAACAAATAATACAAACATAATATATACTGATGCAGCAAATAAATAATACCAACCAAAAGTATTACTGACCCATGCCAAAACAGTATCTAATATATGTGATGCTGTATCATTAAACAAAATAGTAAACAACGAAAAGAATATAATGATCGCTGCCGAAATAAAAAAGACAGCTTTATTTAAGCGGTCTTTTACAATAGTCTCCGACATAAAACTACTCCATATTAGGCTTTGAATCATAATGAGAATAAAATATTTATTTAAAATGGCATTGATAATATTAAGCGTCATCAATAAATATAATAAATATCTATCTATGAATTACACTTAAACAAATAAAACCAATCCATCGACATTGAGATATCAAAGTTAAAAATTATTTACAATTCTATACAAAAATCAACTCAAACAACCAATTTTGATTACAAGATTACTGTTCTCAGGGAGTTTGGTAAATCACTATAGCATGATTGTTTCAAAATAAGCAAATACTTGCCTAATCCACATAATTTATATATTATCTATTTGTTTACTGTAGCAAATCATTTATTGTTAAACCAAGATTTAAATTTGCTTTAACAATATTTTAAATGTTATGTCGTTTTATTTTCGATTTGCACAATTTAGATTTGATGTTATGCATTGCATACAATTTTTTTAATTATTTTTAGAGAAGCCTTTTATGTCAAATAGCAAACAATTGTATATTCATGGTCAATATGTTGATGCCACAAGTGGCAAAACTTTTGACAGTATTAACCCAGCCAATGGTGAAGTGTTAGCAACCATTCAATCTGCCAGCAAAGAAGATGTAGATAACGCAGTAAAAAGTGCGATTGAAGGGCAAAAAGTGTGGGCAAGCATGACTGCAATGCAACGTTCACGCATTTTGCGTAAAGCGGTAGATATTTTGCGTGAGCGTAACGATGAATTAGCCCATTTAGAATCACAAGATACAGGCAAAGCCTTATCAGAAACGCTGTACGTCGATATTGTCACAGGTGCTGATGTTTTGGAATATTATGCAGGGCTTGCCACAGCCATTGAAGGCACGCAATTGCCTTTGCGTGAAGACAGCTTTTTCTATACCCGTCGTGAGCCACTTGGTGTGGTAGCAGGTATTGGGGCGTGGAATTATCCAATTCAAATTGCACTTTGGAAGTCAGCACCAGCATTGGCAGCAGGCAATGCCATGATTTTTAAACCAAGTGAAGTAACGCCTTTGACGACATTAAAACTTGCTGAGATTTATACTGAAGCAGGCGTGCCAGCAGGCGTATTTAACGTGGTGCAAGGCGGTGGTGATGTCGGTGGTTATTTGTCTGAACATCCTGACATTGAAAAGATTTCATTTACAGGTAGTGTGCCGACTGGCAAAAAAGTCATGCAAGCTGCCGCAGGTTCATCACTCAAAGAAGTCACCATGGAACTTGGCGGTAAATCACCTTTGGTAATCTGTCCTGATGCGAATGTGAATTTGGCGGCGGATATTGCCATGATGGCGAACTTCTACAGTTCAGGTCAAGTATGTACCAATGGCACACGTGTATTCGTCCCTAAAGCCATGCAAGCGGATTTTGAACAAGCCATCCTAAAGCGTATTCCAAGTGTGAAAGTAGGCGATCCATTAGACGAAAATACCAACATGGGTCCACTTGCCAGTTTTGCACAATTAGATAAAGTCTTGTCATATATTGAACAAGGCAAAAAAGCAGGGGCAAAAATCTTAACAGGTGGTGAGCGTGCCACGACAGGTGATTTGGCAAAAGGGGCATTTATTCAGCCGACCGTTTTTACTGAATGCACGGATGACATGACCATTGTCACTGATGAAATCTTTGGTCCCGTCATGTCTATTTTGACTTATGAAACTGCAGATGAAGTGATTGAGCGTGCCAATAACACCACATTAGGCTTGGCAGCAGGTGTGGTAAGTCGTGATTTAAATACTGCACATCGTATTATCCATAAGCTTGAAGCGGGTATTTGTTGGATTAATACTTGGGGTGAATCACCTGCCGAAATGCCAGTCGGTGGTTATAAACAATCAGGCGTTGGGCGTGAAAATGGTTTAGTTACCCTACAACATTATACTCGTATCAAATCGGTACAAGTTGAGATGGGCGAATATCAATCTATCTTCCCTGCCGTGCAATAATAAGGAACAAATACCATGACCACAGAAAATTATGATTATATTATTATCGGTGCAGGCTCTGCAGGTAATGTCTTTGCAACACGCTTGACCGAAGATCCAAATATTAAAGTCTTGTTATTAGAAGCAGGTGGTCCTGATTATCGCCTAGATTTTCGTACCCAGATGCCTGCTGCTTTAGCTTATCCATTACAAGGTAAACGCTATAACTGGGCGTATTTGACCGACCCTGAGCCACATATGAATAACCGCCGTATGGAATGCGGACGTGGCAAAGGTTTGGGGGGTTCATCACTCATTAACGGTATGTGCTATATCCGTGGTAATGCCATGGATTTGGATGGTTGGGCGAAATTACCCGGTTTAGAAGATTGGACCTATGCCGATTGCTTGCCTTATTATCGCAAAGCCGAAACCCATGATATTGGTGCAAACGACTACCATGGTGGCGAAGGTCCAGTCAGTGTCACTACACCAAAAAATGACAATAATGTGTTGTTCCATGCCATGGTTGAAGCAGGTGTACAGGCAGGTTATCCCCGCACGGATGATTTAAATGGCTATCAACAAGAAGGCTTTGGTCCGATGGATCGTACGGTAACCAAAAATGGTCGCCGTTCAAGTACCGCACGTGGTTATTTAGACCAAGCCAAAGACCGCCCAAATCTTACCATCAAAACCCATGCTGTCACGGATAAAATTTTATTTTCAGGTAAGCAAGCGATTGGCGTACAGTATTTACAAGGTAATGACAGCAATCCAACGGTTGCCCATGCGAGCCGTGAAGTGATTGTTTGTGCAGGTGCAATAGCCTCTCCACAAATTCTTCAGCGTTCAGGCGTTGGCTCAAAAGCCTTGCTAGATGAATTTGGCATTCCTGTGGTGCAAGATTTACCTGGGGTTGGTGAAAATTTACAAGACCATTTGGAAATGTATTTGCAATATGAATGTAAAAAACCTGTGTCACTCTACCCTGCACTAAAATGGTATAACCAACCGATGATTGGGGCAGAATGGTTATTCTTAGGCAAAGGCATTGGGGCAAGCAATCAATTTGAAGCAGGCGGTTTTATCCGTACTCGTCCAGAGTTTGAATGGCCAAATATTCAATATCATTTCTTGCCTGTGGCGATTAATTATAATGGCTCAAATGCGGTGGAAGAGCATGGTTTCCAAGCCCATGTCGGTTCTATGCGTTCGCCATCTCGTGGTCGTATCCGTTTAAAATCACTCAATCCGCACGATCATCCAAGTATTTTGTTTAACTATATGTCGCATGAACAAGACTGGCAAGAATTCCGTGATGGTATCCGTATCACCCGCGAAATCATGCATCAGCCTGCATTAGATGAATTCCGTGGTCGTGAAATCAGCCCAGGTAAAATCGCCAAGACAGATGCTGAACTGGATGAATTTGTACGTAATCATGCCGAAACCGCTTATCACCCATCGTGTAGCTGTAAGATGGGCGAAGACGATATGGCGGTGGTCGATAGTCAAGGTCGTGTACATGGCGTACAAGGCTTGCGTGTGGTCGATGCCTCGATTATGCCATTGATTATTACAGGTAACTTAAATGCCACCACCATTATGATGGCTGAAAAAGTGGTCGATATCATGCGTGGTCAAAAGTTGCCAAAATCTACCGCAGGTTATTATAAAGCTGATCCAAATGTCTTGCGTGGCAAGCCTATGCGTGCATTTAGTGATGATATGTTGAAATAATATTTTTACTTTATATCAATATCAAACTGGTTAAGAGAAATGCTTAACCAGTTTTTTTATTTTTTGAAATTTGATTTTTATGCTTTAGCTTTGCGTTATTTTTAAAAATGCTAGTTTGGATTAATGGTTAAATAACCATGCCCTGCAACAGCAATACCTTGTCTAATAAATGGTGTGATTTTACTATTTAATACGCGATTTCGCATTTCATTATCAATTTGTCGATTGCCTGATGATTTGGTGATTTTGACTTGTGTGACACGACCATTTTCATCCACATCTAGTGTCATTTGAATCGGATTTAAATTTTCTGAATTGGCAATTTCAGCCAAAGCACCATTTAATTTGGTACTCGGTGCAGATCTCCATTGAATATCCGATTGGGTAAATGAAATCGGTGTTTTATCGGGTGTCATATTATTCTGATTTGTGTTTTGGTTTGTCGTTTGATGGGTTGATGCTGTCGAATTGTTTGCACTATTATTTTTTATATTTTGATTGGCATTATTAACTACTACAGTTGAATTTATATTTGTAGGCGTTGCATTCGTATTTGTCACAACCTGATTTATTGAATGATTTGCTGACTGATTAAAATGATGATTGATTGGCGTTGAATTGGTTTGAGATGTAACTGCTATATTTGGTGTATTTTCAGTATGATTCGTTACTGGCGAATGATGGTTTGAAGTATTATTTTGTGGCTTAGTCACGTTATGTTGTGGTGCTTGTGGTTGCTGAATTTCTGGTTGAATCGGCTTGGTCGGCTGATTGGTTGTGACTTGATTTTGTTGCACTGGCGATGGTTGAAAATTCACTTTTAAAAATTGAACTTGGTTTGGCACTACAGCTGGTTTGCGGATTGGATTTTTTTCAAGATGAACGAACCATAGCCAACTCATCACCATGATATGCATCATTAAAACAATACTTATTGCAAGCAAAATTTTAGTTTGGCTTAAAACTGGCAATTGAATACGGCTATGGTACATTCCGACTATTTCTCCACAAATACGCTACGATAAATCATCAATAAGCGGTTAATAATCAATACTATAACGCAAAGCAAAATTACGCCCTGGTGCAACCAAGCTCGACATCTCACCATAGGTTGTGGCAGCAGCTTGACTAAATACACTCTTATATTTGCTATTTGCCAAATTATACACACCAAAATTTAAACGACCTTGTGGCAATTGAAACTCCCCCAATAAATCAATCACTGCATAACCTTTGATTTTGGCTTCTGGGGTCTTGCGTACGTTTTGATTACTGGCAGCGGTTAGACTGTCTTGATATGCTTGGTCTGTACCATCGATTGCCAACACTTGTAAGCGTAATTTATGCTGTTCTGGACTGGTGTACTCCGCAAAAGCCGTAGCTTTCAACGGACTCACTCGGAATGCACCAAGTGCTTTAAAATTTCCTTGTGCATCTTTATATTGTCCGCGTGTATACGCTAGACTGCCGCCCAATGCCCATTCTGGATTGATACGATGATTCAGCTCAAGCTCTGCACCATAGATACGCTCATCGGTATCTGCTACAGTTACGCTAAAGTCTTTTAGGAACTGTGTGACTTTGTCAGACGTATTATAAAAACCCGTCACTTTGGCACGAGTATTGCCAAATTTACCACTCCAACCTAAGTCATAGCTATTGACACTGATTGGCTCAACATTGTGAGAATTGACCACAAATCCAGCACTAACATCACGCAATACACGCTGTAAATCAGGTAGACTATAGCCTTGTGAAAAGTTGGCAAAAATATTGTGATTGGCATTGATTGCATAGTTTGTGCCAAGATTAAACAAGGTCTTTTGATGGCTCACTTTGCCTGCTGCAACGTCTTTGGCAGTATATCGCAATCCTTTTTGTGCCAATAAATTGGCAAGTAATTTTTCACTCGGCGGGATAAAGCTATCGGTATCACTGTCGATACGTTGATGACGTACGCCTGCATTGACTTTCCACGCATCAGACAAACGCATATTGGCATCAACAAATACACCTAAGCTATTGATTGTGGTATTTGGTCCGTATGTATAATTTTGTTGATTCGATACAAATTGCAAACCATTACTTTGCATAAATTTTTGTAAATCATAGCCTTGAGCGTGTTGGCTGTCTTTTTCACGTTCAAAATCTACACCATAGGTCAGCAATAACGGTTTATTTTGTAATTGCAATGCACGTTGTAAAGCCAATCTTGCACCAAATACATCGACTTTTGATTCAGATTGTAATACACCAAATGCACTACTTTGCAAAGCCTTGGCTTGTGTTGCGAGTTGTGCTGGCGTAAGGTTCATGCCTTGTAAAAGTGGCAAAGCATTATTCACCGAAAATGGTACAGCAAAAGGATAAAAACGTCCTGTTTCCTGACGATAATAAGCCGTAGCATTCAGTGCTTGTCCAAAAATATCGTCATGATGGTAATTCATATTAAAGCTATTTTTTGTGGTTTTTGGTTGTTCAGCCAACGATAAACCTTTTATTGCTTGTAAAGATGGTTTAGCACCAAAAAGCACTGCCAATCGTGGTCCATAATCAGGGGCAAAATCAGTATTTTGCTGATCTTGATAATGGGTAATCGCTGTACTGAGATTTTGTTTATCATCAATTTTCCAACCCAAACTGGCATTGACACTCAAATTTGTACTATCTTGTTTATCGGTCTGTGCTGGTTCTGGTGCGATACGTTTGCCTTTGCTGTCAAACATACCACCTGTTTTTGCATAATCCACATCAAGGCGTGCTTGTACATTGCCTTGCTGATTATGTGCGGTAAATGTTTGTCCAATCTGATAGCCGAATGATTCATTTTTAAAATTAGCCGTATTCAAACCGACTCGTGTTTGAAATGCGTGTTCTGCATCAACATCGGATTTGGTCACGATATTAATCAAACCACCTGTCGCTCCTGCACCATAGATACTGGTTGCCCCTGATAACACTTCAATACGTGCCACTTGTTGTGGATTGATGCTATTTAATTGACGTGAAATATCTCGTGAACCTGTCAGCGGTACGCCATTCAATAAATATTGCACCTGACGACCACGCATGGTTTGGCCATAGTTACTGGTTGTACCACTACTCGCCCCTAGGCTTGGCACCAATTGTGCAATCACATCAGCCAATTGACGACTGCCTGTTGCTTGTCGTGCAATCTGTTCTTCGCTGATGACTTTGGTAATACCGGGCATTTCATGGATACGATTTGCCAATACCATACCTGTTTTGTCTGCCGATAAGGTCAAACTACTTAAATTGGCAGATGGTTCGCTCTCTGGCATATTACTTTGCATATCCTGTGCATAACTTTGTTGCGTAACCAACAAACTTAGTACTGATAAGGTCGGGAAAAAATATTTTTTTTGCATGGTGATCATACACTCGCACTTTTGGTGATAATTTGTCGCATCAACATCGGCATCAGCAACATGGATAAAATAGAACAAATACTCAACACTAAAAATAGCTTGCCATAACCTAGTTGATGCACCAGAAATCCTGAGAAAGCACCACCAACAAAATAAACCAGTAATTCCACACAAACGAATAATGTAAAATCTGTGCCTGCCTGTTGTTGGCTACTGTATTGCATAAATAAGGCATATAATGCAGTCATGGTGAGATAGCGAATGGCAAGTAAAACTAAAATTGTCAATCCTAATGCACTGTTCAATGCATCAAAATTAAATAAAATTTTTGGCATGTTGGCGGTAAGCATTGGATAAGTTAAAATTAAAAATAAAATAATATATACCGCAGTACGCAACCATCCTGCCCAAGTTAGACAAGCTTTTGCACCGATTTTTTTACTGATAAATCCTGCACTAATGGCTGAAACGATACCAACGATTGCACCAAGCACCGAAAATAATCCGCCAATCTGTGCCAAACTCCAACCAAAATCCACCAACATTGGATTGAGCATTGCCATCGCCGGAGCTTCAACACTACGAAAAACGATGATAAATAATAAAATCCATTTTACTTCTGGTCTTTGAATTAAATGTTTTAGGCTTGCTTGATAAGGTTGGACTTTATCGAGTGAAGATAATATGCGAGCAGTTGTTGTTTTTTCAGAAGGTAAAAATAATAAGACCATAGAAATCAACATAATTGCCATCGCCAAGCTGATGATGGCAACATGCCAATTATAAGTTTGATACAGCCATAATACACCAGCACCGCCAAGCATACTGCCCAAAGCAATACCTAAACTTTGCGTCGCACTGGCTAGGCTAAATTGACTTTTTTCAACATGTTCAATGGTATAGCCATCGATAGCAATATCTTGTGTGGCACTGGCAGTCGAAATCACAAAGCTTAATGCCAAAAGCAAAGTCATCTGCTGCCAATTTAGCCCTGCAAGAATAAACAGCCCCGTGACAATTATAATTTGAGTCAAGAGCAGCCATGTTTTGCGTTTACCGAGTTTTTGATGGTAATGGTTATCCACCCAACTTGCCCAAAAAAACTTAAACGCCCAAGGTAAATAAAGCAAAGACAACATCCCTATCCAACGTACGTCTACGCCTTGCTGACGTAAAATCGCTGGCACTGCGACATTAAAAAAATACAACGGCAAAGCATGGGCGATATATAACAATGCCACCATAAATAAAAATTTTGCAGATGTGTGGGTTGCCAATTTATTCATGAATCGACATCCGCAAGCTGATCAATCCATAGCTGTGCCTGTGCCAAATCTGCCACGACCTGATAAGGCACTTGCCACGCTTTATGCATGGCTGGTGTATCTAATTTTTGTCTTTGCTGTTCATCCGCTGCGATACGTACAATGGCTTTACAATATTTAAAAAATTGGTCTTTGTTTGCTTTATACCATTGTGCTTCTTGGCTACGGTAACCATCAGGTAAAATCAAATCTTGTTCACTGTCATACATCACCATAAAAGCTTTTTGTTGCTGTAGTAATGCACTCATACTATTCAGCCATGCCGTAAATTGCTGTTCTGTAATGGGACTTTTAAATTGTATCAACAACAACGTACAACAATCGTGTTGGCGATGTGGAAATACAGCAATATCAACGGACATAAAAAACTTCATAATGAACAAAGTATGAATATCATGCAATAGATGATAATGATTGTCAATTGTATAATGGTTTTTATTTTGACTAATGCGTATAAAAAGCTTGCCCCATAGACAAGCTTTTTTACAATGATTTGAATTTAATTGATAAATGAATGATTAATCGGCTGGTGTGAAATAATGTGCAAATGACGCATAAAAATCTTGTCTATCACAATAATACAGCATTGCGGTTTTTTCAGGCATTTTTATCAAATACTGTGGCATATACATCAGCTGCTTTGCGACCACTTCATAGGGTTTTACACTGGCATCAGGCTCACCAACAATTCTGTGCGTATTCGGTGAATGCTCAAAAATAAAAAAACTCAACATCCGCATAATCGCTCGCAAATAACCTTTACCAAATGCTTGTGCCTCAGCCAATAACAGATGCCAACCCAAATCTTCAGGATGGGATTCATAATAACCTGCCAACCTATCTCTCGCCCCTTCGTATAACTCGGTATAACCCACCCATTCACCATCAATACCTACCAAATATAGTCGTTGATGATCATCAGCCAGCATTTTTTCAAAATATACTGCCAGTTCAGCAATTGGCTTATCCAGTTGCCACTGCGGAATGATATGTGGCATATTCATCCAACGGTGTAATAACTCAAGATGTTCAGGGTATCGTACTTGTATCAAGCTAAAAGTGATACCTTCTTCAGAATAATCGAAATTGTCAGGTAGTGTTTGCGATAAAGTCGCCACTTTATTCGCAGCCTGGCGTTGCTTTTGGTTAAACGCTGTGGTTTGTGTGTTGAATATCATAATTTTCTAATCCTTTCTATAAACCTTTTTATTCATGGTGACCGTGATGATTTAAAAAATTGTCCGAAATCGGATTATCCATTAGCTCACCAATCACAGGCTCAGGACGTTGTGCATCATCGGCATAGCCCCGCGTAAAGAAACGTACACGATTTAGACAGACTTTTTCAAACATTGGACGCTTTAAATCAAATAATGCGATGCGTTCCTTCAGCTCTGGATGATGCTCGTGAAATTCATCAATCACATGTGCCAATGTCTGCCAAAACTCATGCTCGCTGATGTCGTAATGACGATGCAATACATCAAAAATATAGCGATAATGCACTACAAATAAACCTGTAAAAATAAAATGGCTCAAATCTTGCGGTGCATGACTTAATAAGATATCAGCGGCTGCGGGCTTTGGCTGTTGCTCTGCAAAGACTACATCCACTACATTAATATCATCTACAAAGTCCTTGAGTACCATACGTTTCGGCACACCTTGTTCATGAATAAGTAAGCTGTTTTCGCCATGCGGTGAAAATACAATGCCATAACGATATAACCAATACAGCAATGGTGTTACACAGACTTTAAAGAATTGTGCTAGCCAAGATTTGACATCCATTGCGGATTGTTCAATCAAATACGGTAAAAAATAATCGCCGTTTTTATCTTGATGAATCAATGCCGCTTGCGAGATGACTTGCTGTTCGGCTGTTACATAATTTTCTACACTATCACGCCACAAACAGCCCAATAACTCAGTAAATTGATAAGGCGGATTAGGCAATTGGTCAAAAGCAGGTTGGGTTGCGGTAATCGTAGCAAGCTCACCCAACAGCACTAAACCTGTTTTTTGAATATCCTGATCTTTGGCGTATATATCCAGTAACCATTCGGTAATTTGTGGTGCTAAGCGATTACGCTTGCTCGGTAATCCACGATATACCGCAGTATTCAAAATACTCAAAGGCAATTTGATATGATAAGCGGTTTTATCGGTCATATCAGCAAAAGTACGAATAGACTGTAATGGTAAATAATGATGTTGCGACATCGCCATAAATACCAGTTTTTGCTCAGCTATTTGCGTCGCATAATTTAGACTAATCCAATGCGACCATTGCCACGGATGAATCGGCAAAAACCAATATTCGTTGTCATTTAAGCCTTCATCACGCAAAAGATGTTTAAAATGCTCAAGCTCTTTTGGCTCAAGTACTTTTTGATAAATTTGCTCTGCGGTAAGTTGCGAAACAGATGAAAATTCAGCAAGACTTTTGTGAATCGCAAACCAAGGCAATGTTCTTTGCACTGCCATTTCGGGAACATATTGCAAATAATCATCATAACCAAAACCAAATCTACCCTTACCCATCACGATCCATGGATGACCACGCAAAGCACTGTCCACCACCGAACCGCTCAGCTTACTGAGTTCTAGGCTAGTTGGTGCATCGTCTTGATACAGATGTGCTTCAGCCAGCCATGTATGATTAATTTCTTTAATCATATAAGCTTTGGTACTGTCTTTCATATCTACAGTTTGACAAACTTTTGCAAAAAAATCGCTGACCTGATAAGCCAATTCTTTGCTCTGCGTATCATAAACGGACTTGACCATAAATCCACCAAATCGCTTGGCTTTTGCAACGATTTCTACATCAAAATTGGCTTGCTCAATCACCCATTTATGCCATCCTGATGGATCATGTTCTACAACTTTAAGTGTAATAATCCCTTCGTAAGCCAGTTCAGCGATTGCCATTTTGAATAAGGCTTGCCCTGACTGTTTTAATTGTGTTTGATTAATCTTTAATTGATAAGGTGCAATAGATGTCATGTGTATATCCTTTAAAAAGTTTGGAATGTGTTTGCTTGACTAAGCTGATAAATGTTTTGCTTGGCAATACGATTAATAATGGTTGCTGCACGATATGCCCCTAAACCTAAATCGGGTGTCCCAACACCATGGCTAAACAGTTCCATATTTTGGGCAAAAATATGACCATCACCTGTAGGATGTTGATATTTCAATTCATAATCTCGACTAATATCACATTGACCACACGAGAGTTTTTGAATATGCGGTTGTAGCTTTGATAAAAATGATGCAGGTTTGGCATGATAGCCCGTTGCCAAAATCACATAATCCGCATCCAAAACACTTGGCTTTTGCGTATGATTATGTAAAAAATGACAAGACAATTGCTGATTTGCTTGCGACTTCAAATCTGTCAAAGCAAGATTTGGGCGTAAGTGAATGTTGGTTTGACCTGCAACAGAGATTTTTTGATATAGCACATCATAGATTTGTTTCAGTAAATGAGCATTAATACCTTTATATAACAAACCTTGATTGTTCAGAATTTGCCGTTTTTTCTCACAATCTAAGCCATAAAAACAATCCATATAATCAGGGCTAAAATGCTCAAGTCCAAATGGGGTATATTCCATCGGGAAAAATCCATCGGCACGCGTGACCCAATCTATACGATCAAAATGATGACCTGAAAGCAACTTATAAAAAATTTCACCTGCGGATTGCCCCGAGCCAATCAGCACAATTTTGCTGTCTTTATTTTGCGATAACTGCTCAAAATGTTGCATAAATTCTGCGGAATGAAAGCATCTATTAGGATGATCTTGGCGAATTTTATCAGCACAGCTCGGCATAGATGGCACACTACCTACGCCTAATACCAAATTTTTACATTGATAATTTTTTGATTTACCTTGATGTTGTACTACTACTTCAAAGCCACCTTTAATGGCTTCAATCTCAGTCACGGTATGCCCAAAATGCAATGTGTCTAACTGTACACAGACCCAACGACAATAATCGTTATATTCCAAACGTGGTAAGAAAAAGGATTCTCGAAAATAAAATTGAAATAACCGTTGCTTATCTTTGAGATAATTGAGAAAACTAAATGGACTCATTGGATCAACCATGGTCACCAAATCCGCCAAAAACGGGACTTGCAAGGTTGCATCAGGCATCAGCATGCCTTCATGCCATGAAAATTGTGGTTTTTGTTCAAAAAATGCTGCACTCAGCTGACAAGATTGATGCTTTAGCAAACTCGCCAAGCTCAAATTAAATGGACCGACCCCCACACCAATAACATCTAACATATTATGCCTCGCTGTGAATATATTTTTTTATTGGATTATGAATTTCGACATAGATGGATTGGGTTTCGACTGGTGCGATCAACTCATCTAATTGATATAAACGGGTCAGCAAATTGCCTTTGTAGCACAATACATCATCGGATGCTAAGCTATTCAATAGTTCACTTTGCGGGTATTTTTGCAGGCAGTGATTCATCTCTTTTGCCAAGATTTCGATCAATTCATCTTCAGTAGCATATTGTGTTTTGGCAATCGCACTGATCAGTGAAAATACAGTATTGCCAATAAAATAATAAATAAAACGGCTATTGGCAAAATCCGTTGGCACTACACAATGGGCTTGTTCGTGAAGTTCGGGATATTGTTCAATCAGTGTTTGTGCATAATCAATTACATAACCAAAGCTTTGATTATCCCGCACCCAAAATTTATAAGGTCGATGATTTTTGAATTGCAATACAGAATTTTGTTGATGTGCTTCAAACACCATGCCGTAGCGATGATAAATATCTATCATTGGTGACAAAGAAATATCTAAGAAATCTTTAAACCATGTCGTGGCAATCTGATTTAGTGTCGCTTGACTTTGTTGGGCGATATTTTGGAATAAATAGCTAAATCGATTGCACCCATCATAAGGATGATCTTGGCATAAAGTCGCTAAATTGCTGACATTGTCCGAATTTTGGAAAGGATAATGACGCACAATCGCAATACTCTCATTGACAATCTCACCATCAATCACCAAGCCCATCCATGCTGGATCATTGATCACATCAAAGTGCGGATAATTTGCTCGAATACGCTGACCAAGCTCACTATGCCAAATTTTGCTGGCATATAAACCACGGCGACATTCTTTAGGTAGATTGATACGCACCGAATTGGTAATGGAAACCGATAATGATAGTTTCAGCATCATGGACAATGCACTACTCGCCACCGTTCGCACGGATGTGGTTGCTGCGTAAGGTTCACCGAGTTGCCCAAAGTCAAACAAAGATTTTTGTGCCAATAAGCTTTGATAAAAGGCTTTTTGCTGTAAATGTCTAGCTTGCCAAGGATGTAATGCCAATAATTTAAATGTACTGTGCTGTTGAATAAGATTTTTTTGTTGCTCAGTAAGATAATTATGCACGCTTTGCATCAATTTTACCGAAGGCAACTCACCTTGATCTGACTCTTCAATATAATACTGTGGATCAATCAGCCAATAACTTAATTGAAAACTGCCTTGGGTTTCAGGGGAAAATTGTTGCCAATCTTTATCACTAAAGCCAATGCGAGCTTTTGGTGCTGGGTGCATGGCATGCCCATAAATCAATGCTTGTTCAGTTGCAACAAAATCAAGTGTAGGCTTTTGGAATAAACAATCAATATCTTGCTGTCTATTTTTGAGAATAAGCTGTAATTTTTCATAGCTATTTAGCCAACGTGCCAATACATCATGGATATTCAATGATTGTGGACGATCATGATGATATAAAATATCTTGTAAAATCAAATTGACTAACATTAATGTATTGATTTTTATAACTTCATTATCTTTTACAACATAAATACTTCCTTCAATCTGATGATGTCCCAAAACACTGGCGAAATTCAGTGGCAGCATGATCACAGTTTGTAGCGGTGCAAGTTGTAGCGATAAAATGTCTTTACCATCACTATATTGCTTGTGCAAACTGGTCTGATCATTAAATCGTATAATATTAAATCTTTTTAATTCAATACAATAGGCATTAATCAAATTTTGTATTGACAGTCTTTCAAGGTCTGAAGTATCGATATGATGTTGCATATTTTCCATTCTGTTTTACAGGGTAGCCAAGAGCAAGCGAATGATAATATTAATGATAATGATAATGATAATGATTGTCAATATCGATTAAATTAATAGCATTTTGCTTTAATAGTTTAAAAATTCAATTATTTTTCATATATTTACTAAAGATACAAATATGCCTAATGTATAGCCAGTTAGATGCTATGAATGGCTAGTCTAATTAATCTATTCATGACTGCTCATTTTTTTCGCAATAGAAAGAAGCACAAAAAATATTCAAATATTTTCATAAAATATTTTATTAATCAAATTTTTAAATAGATTTTTACTTGTTTTTATACAACATATACAAAAATAGCTGATATTATGCCAAAAACCAACAAAAGATAAAAATTATCCATGTACCAACTAAATTGATTGCACAGTCCAATAACAAAAGCTGAGCATTTCTCCATTGTATCCCCCAATATTGATGAATATAATGGCAACCGTAATCAACGAATATTTAATTTAGGTGAATATGATGCAAATGATGAAATCAACTTTTTTGGCACTTGCCTTGACTGTCCCTGCGATTGTAAGCCAAACGGCGATGGCAGCACCTGCAAGCCCACAACAAGCTACAGATAATTTGGTTCGCCAACTTAACGGCATCCAAAACATGACTGCCAACTTCCAACAAACCAGCCGTCTGACTTCTGGTCGTACTGCACGTCCAAACAATAACCGTACAGCACAACATCTTAATCAAACCTTTTCGGGCGTGATGAACGTTGCTCGTCCTGGTAAGTTTTATTGGGAAACTCGTGCACCTGCCAAGCAAATCATTGCTACAACAGGTCGCACAGTATGGATTTATGATCCAGACTTACAACAAGCAGTAAAACAAACGCTTGATGCTCAAGTTGCAAATACACCAGCATTATTGCTATCAGGCAATGCCCAACAAATTATGCGTAGCTACAATATTAGTCAACCTGACGCATCAAAAACATACTATACACTTACCCCAAAAAGCAAAGATGCTGCTTTTGAGCGTTTATGGTTGAGTTTTGGGGGCAATAACACGCCAACATTGATGATTTTAGAAGATGCAACAGGTCAAACTACAACAATTCGTTTCAGCAATGTACGTCTAAATAGCAACTTTAACCAAAACGTCTTTAACTTTACTCCACCAAAAGGCACAGACATTATCGAACAATAATCTATTTAGATTTACGATATTGTAAAGCTTCTCAATAACAAATGCTTAGCCCTTGGGTTAAGCATTTTTTACTTGGGAAAGTCTAAAAAAATAAAAAAGCTTGCCAGATTATGACAAGCTTTTTTGGTGCTAATCTTGGTAATTAGAGTTTGAATGAACTATTTTCGCCCAAGCTATCAGCTACTTTGCCGCCAGTCACGGCTGCTGCAGTCATTTTAAAAATATTGACCACACTGTTACCACTTTGCCAGTATTGAACACCGTTCGGTACGATCTTGATGAGCTGTACATTTGCATCGTCGATACCGTTTTCAAAGAACGCATTGTACGTGGCAGACCACAACGCTTCTAACTTCGCACGATCTTCAACTAGCTCGGCTTTGCCATTGATTGATACGTAATCTTTGCTGTCTGAACTCGCATAGCTTAGGTTTACTTGCGGATTTCTTGAAATATCTTGCACAGTTTCTGTGGTTTTATAACCAATAAACCAAATCTCTTTGTTTGCCAAATCAAACTCGGTAGTTGTCATTGGGCAAGCATGCAAGTGACCTTCACTTGTCATGGTCGTCATCATTGCAAATTTAACATCTTTCATAATAGCGGTAGTGGTTTCGATATGGTTTTGCATTTTACATTTTTAGGACTTACGCAAACCTAACCGAAGGGCAACGAAGTTGCTCACAAATATAGTCATCAAGAAGCCCTTGCTTAATTT
>NZ_JBHFHK010000012.1:0-48535 GCF_041928215.1 Hubeiibacter jixunmingi
TTGGCTGTCGCTAAAGCCCTTGATTGTTTCGTATCTCATCTTGTCATTATATCAAAACTTTCGCAAGAGGTCTAATAGTTATATTAATTTTTTCTTCATCCAATTCACGACCTTGCTCTATATAAGCTTGTATAATATGTTCTCTATTATACCAATTTTTTAAAGCTTGCAAAAAATCAATCGCCGCTTGTTTGATTTTGGCTTTGTCCATATAAAAATTTTCCATACTATACTCCCCACTTTAAACATTATCTTTACTGATTTAAAATATACTATAGCAAAATTAGCTAAAATCAATCCAACAAATCAATAATACTGCCCCTTACCTTGTGCATTTAAAAAAGCAGGGATAAGTCCAGTTAGTGCCACACGAATATCATCACGTTCATTAATTAATTGATGCGAACCTTCTTCGAGCATTAATACGGTTTGTAAACGGAATTTTTTACGAATATATTCAATATTATATCGCCAATCTACCGTTTCATCCAAAGCCCCTTGTGCCACCCACACAGGAATACGACAAGCAGGACGCTGTTCCATATCATTAATCCAACGCGTCATTGCCAAAATCCACCCCATGCCCATGGTGCGTGGCTGTAACGGATCATATAAACGGACAAATCGCAAAAATTCAGGATTATGATTATTACGCCTAAAATGGCGTGGAATATCATTTTTAATCAGTTTGACCACACCCAAGCCAATCGGATTATGCCACCATGCCGACTTTGCAGGACGTAACAATGGTGATAATAATAATACTCGCTCCACAATCGGACTTTTACGCTCAGCCGCAAATGCCAAAATGTGATCCATCCAAATCGCCCCACCAGTACTTTGCCCGATACCGAGCCAAGGTTTTGGTAAAATATCCACATGCTTTTGTACAATGTGTTTGATATTTAATAATATTTTTTGGTAATCAGCAAAATTATCAATATTGGCACTCGCCCCACTGCTCAAACCATGCCCTGGTAAATCATACACAATCACACTAAAACCATGTTGCAATAATTCAGCAATAATCGGCTGATAAATGCCACTATGCTCTAGATAACCATGCAAAAGCCAAACACTGCCCCGAATATCATCAGTTTTGGGCTGAAAGACTTGCACATGAATATCAAATTGTTCAATACTCACCTTGCCTTGCCAACGCTGTGCATCCAATGCATTTAAACCATATAACAAAGCATAGCTTTTTAGCTCATCATTCCATTCAGTTTGTAATTGGCTCAAGTCCAAAATCGGTAAAGCACTTGCTGTAGCTTTACTCGGGATTGGTAAATTCTGTTGGCGTAAATCATACAAGTTAGCAAAGGGTAATTGTGGCATTATGGTACTTCTCTACAATCAGTATGACCTAGCAAGACATCACGCATCAGTGCAGCCGCCTCATAAGTGGCACGGCGACTATGCATCCAATTTTGGCTTGATGGCATCCATGTGGTTAAATTATTGGGTAATTGGGCATCAATAGGTACGGTATGAATGCCATTTTGTGCGAATAAACGCTGTGAACGTGGCATATGATAAGCATCAGTGATGAGATAAACACTCGGTGCACCACCTCGCTTTTGCAACAATAAAGCGGTAAATCGTGTATTTTCACAGGTATTCATGCTCTTATTTTCCAAAAGTTCGGCTTTGACACCATTGGCGACCAGCCATTTTTGCATATAAGGGGCTTCCACACCACTCAATACAATTGGCAGGGCTTGTTTTTGATAAATTTCCAATACACGTTGCAATCGATTTTCAGTGTATTTATTAATAATAATATCACTGTCTTTTTTGGTCAAACCACCACCTAAAACAACGATTGCATTCGGCTTGAAATCTTGCTCATCTGTTTTGACTGAGTTTGGCGTACCAATTGCTTGAATATCAATTGCAGGTTCGGATGCAAATTGATTTTGCTTGGAGATTAGTCGTTGTTCAGTGGTGTTTTGTAATGGCTTATTATCCAATGTGGCAGATGCTGTCTTGCTGTCTTGCATAACATCTTGATTAACTTTGAGATTGGCAAGGTAATTATCCAAAGCATTACTTTGCACACTACTGGCAGGCTGTTTATCTTCATCTTTTACATACAATAAAAATGCACGATATTGCTGAAAACGCTGTTGTAATTGCGAATTGTCTTGAGATGTATTCTTTTCAGTATCTATCACATACTGCTGATTGAGATTGGCATTGGCTTCTTGGCTGGCATTTGCAGTTTCGCTATTTACACGTTGTACATGACTCTGATTTTTTTTATCTTTTTCAATCTCTTTTAACAATTGCTTATAGCGTGCATAAAGATTATCTTTACGCAAATGATCATCCATAGAATGACTAATCTCATAAAGATAAGCACGACGTGCGATCCACTCGTTTGAACCTGGTTCAAATTGGTCGTCCAAACTCAATTGAGCAGCTTTTTGACTTTGTGCAGCAATCGGGTTGATTTGTACAGGCACAGCACGTTGCAATAGCCACAACAGGCTACGAGAATAAAAGGGCGAATAGATAAATAATACTAGCCCCGTTACAGCGATACACAGTAACATGATGTATTTTTTACCCTTTGCAATAAGTGCCTGCAAAAATTGTTGCCTTGATAGCGACGCTTTCAACGTATTCTCTTTTTAAAACTGATCAATTTAAACACATTGACCATCACCCTAATGAAATTATAAACTGTAAAGTCAAATCACTTATATTTGATGGCAAGTGTGATGCGACACCACCTGTCCCAAAGCATTTAATAATACAGGCTCGGGTTCTAAAAGTATAGCAAACTGTTGCTGTACGTCATGTTGCACTTGTTGATAGGTGTTTTGTACATCACTTAGGCTTGCATCAGCATAATTTACTAAGACTAGAGCTTGTCTAGCAAACATACCGACTTTACCCAACTGCTTGCCTTTCCATCCTGCCTGTTCAATCAGCCAACCTGCTGCAATTTTTTGCATGCCGTTACTTTGTGGATAATGTGGCATATTTGGAAATTTTTGCTGTAATTGCTCAAATTGCTGTGTTGAAATCAACGGATTTTTAAAAAAACTGCCTGCATTGGGATATTGACTTGGCTGTGGTAATTTTTCCGAACGGATGGCAATAATGGTTTGTAATAATTTTTCAGGCGTTTGCTCATCGCCCATACGCTGTGCGACATCAGCATAATTGATTTTTAATTTTGCTTGTTTGAGTAATTTAAAACTCACCGCATAAATCACATAACGTCCCGCATTTTGTTTAAAAATACTGTCACGATAAGCAAATTGGCAATCTGCCGCATCAAATATAACATCTTGTTGTTGTGCGGTGTCATAAGCCCAAATCTGTTGGATAAACTCACCTACTTCTACACCATAAGCCCCGATATTTTGAATTGGGCTTGCACCGACTTTACCTGGAATTAAGGCTAAATTTTCCAAGCCATGATAACCTTTGGCACAGCAATCCAAGACAAATTGATGCCAATTTTGCCCTGCATACGCTTTAACCACCACCGAATCTTGGTCTTGAGTTAAAATTTCTTCACCCAAAATCGCCATATCCAGCACCAAAGCATGGATTTTTTCGGGTAATAAAAAATTACTTCCACCCGATAAAATCACCCAATTTAAATGATGTTGCTTGGCATATTCCACAGCTAGAGCAATCTGTGAAATCTGTTGAATTTGCACATAATGACTGGCGACACACTGTAAAGCCAAAGTATTTTTTTGTGTTAAATCAACATCGTATTGAATATTTAAATCAGTCATGATTGTATATGCCTAAACTATCAAGTTAAATCATTATTAATTTTAATGATTAGTGTTGCGACCAAACTTCTAGCCAAGCTTGGCTACTGCTTTCACATTGAGCAATGACACGTTGAAAGTCCGCTTCATCACCATAATACGGATCTGGCACAGCTTGTCGTGGATATCGTGGGTCATGTTCGCTCATCAAAGCAATTCTGGCATGTTTAGCCTGTGGCAAAGTGTGTTTAACCCGTTGATATAGGTCTTGAATATCCGCTAAATTTTGCGAATCCATCGCCAAAATCCAATCAAAATCAACAAAGTCTTGGGCTTGAATTTGTCTCGCACGCAATGCGGATAAATCATAACCGTGTTGTAAAGCATACTTTTGACTACGGTTATCAGGGGCTTTATTAGGATGATAATTGCTTGTACCTGCTGAATCGACTAGCACAGATACCTTCAATTGTTTCGCTTTTTCACGTAAAACCACTTCTGCCGTAGGAGAGCGACAGATATTACCTAAGCATACACACAATACACGTAACATGATTTATTCAGCCCATAATAAGTGATTGAATAATAGAATAGATCTAACGTTTGCCCATAGAGCGACGTGTGCCACGTGGCGGTGGGAAAGTGCGATCAGCGTAGTTTTCAGGCTTAGGACGAACATCATTATGTGCATCCGTATTTTGTTTTTGCTCTTCGCTAGGCATTGGAAACGGCAGTTTCACTGCGACTTTCGGCTTTTTTGCTGTATTGTTTTGAGATGACATCGAAAGCTACCAAAATTAGATTTTAAATATTCTGTAATCACGAAAAATTATGCTTTAACATGAATTACAACCAAATACAAAAAGGATTGATTGCTCAATCCCTTTTGTGTACTGCAATTTTTAGTAAAATACCACTAAAAATTAGTTACCTGCAGCAGCCGCTTGAGCAGCTGCAACTTCGTCAGCAAAGCTCATTTCAGCTTTCTTCTCGATGCCTTCACCTACTTCGAAACGTACAAATTCAACGATGTTTGTGCTAGTTGATTTCAATACATCAGCGACTTTCTTATCGTTGTCAATCACGTACATTTGACGATCAAGTGCAACTTCATTCAAGTATTTATCAACAGAACCTTGAACCATTTTTTCAATGATGTTCGCAGGTTTACCTGATTCAGCAGCTTTTGCTTCAGCGATTTCTTTCTCTTTTGCAACTAAGTCAGCTGGAACTTGTTCAGCTGTTACTGCAACTGGGTTGAACGCTGCAACGTGCATTGCTACGCCTTTACCAGTTTCTGCATCACCAGTATAAGATACAACTACACCGATTTTCAAACCGTGTTTGTAAACAGCCAAGTTTTCACCAGCAACGATTTTTGCACGACGAACTTGGATGTTTTCACCGATTTTTTGAACCAATGCAATACGTGCTTCTTCAACAGTTTGTGCATCATCATATTGCAATGTAGCAACTTTCTCAGCGTCAGTTTCACCTGAAGCAAGAATGATTTCAGCAACTTTCTTAGAGAAGTTTGCAAAGTTTTCGTCTTTTGCAACGAAGTCAGTTTGACAGTTTACTTCAACCAATACAGCTTTGTTGCCGTCTTGAACGATAGTGATTGCACCGTCAGCAGCGATGTTACCTGCTTTTTTAGCAGCTTTTGCTTGACCTGATTTACGCAAGTTGTCAATCGCTAATTCGATATCACCATTTGCTTCAGTCAATGCTTTCTTACATTCCATCATTGCAAGACCAGTACGGTCACGCAATTCTTTGACCATTTGTGCAGTAATTTGGCTCATACATACCTCAAATTTTAGTTTTTCAATTCGGTTTAAACGTAAAAAGGCTCACAAAATCAACAACTGTATTTTATAAGCCTCTTTATTTTACTCGATTTTGTGTGCTAATAAAGCGAATCTTTTTTAGCACACTCATCATTATTCAGCAGCAGCTTCTTCAGCTTTTTCTTCAGTCTCTTGACGAGCTACACCTGCTTGGTTGTTTGCATATTCTTTACCAGCAAGAATCGCATCAGCCATTGCAGAAGCGTACAAAGTTACCGCACGGATCGCATCGTCATTACCAGGAATGATATAATCAACGCCATCTGGGTTTGAGTTTGTATCAACGATACCGATTACTGGAATACCCAAGTTGTTTGCTTCTTTGATTGCAATCGCTTCGTGATCAACGTCAACGATGAACAATGCGTCTGGCAAACCGCCCATGTTTTTCACGCCGCCCAAAGCACGCTCAAGTTTTTCCATCTCACGAGTACGTTCTAATGCTTCACGTTTAGTCAACTTAGCAAAAGTACCGTCTTGAGATTGAGTTTGAAGATCTTTCAAACGGTTGATTGACTGGCGTAAAGTTTTCCAGTTCGTCAACATACCACCTAACCAACGGTGATCAACGTATGGTTGACCTGCACGTTGTGCTTGTTCACGGATGATGTTTGATGCAGCACGTTTTGTACCAACAAACAATACTTTATTCTTTTTAGCTGCCAAGTTATTGACAAAGTTTAATGCATCGTTCAACGCTGGAGCAGTTTTATCCAAGTTGATGATGTGAATTTTGTTACGCGCGCCGAAGATATATTGACGCATTTTTGGATTCCAAAAACGAGTTTGGTGACCAAAGTGAGCACCTGCTTGAAGCAAGTCACGAACGCTTACATTGTAGCTGTTAGACATAAGAATAACCTATAAAAATTTGGGTTAAGCCTCCATATATCCGCATCCTCCACTTCTTTTGCTTATCACAAGCGAAGCACCCAGAGTAATGTGACGATATATGTGCGGATTTTCAAGAAAATGAATTTTAAAGTATTTTCAGCCAAATTTTGCATAACAAAATAAAGTAAAAAACCATTTGAAAAAATTCGTGCATATTTATACCATAGACGCACACAAATTGCTATTTATTTTTATTTGAATATGATTAATTTTACCCAAACTGCACCACGTCACCTGATTAAGACTCCCGATGAAATTACCAAAATGCGTGTTGCTGGTCGTATGGCCGCTGAAATTTTGGATATGATTGAGCCTTATGTACAAGCTGGCGTTTCGACTTTAGAGCTAGATCGTATCTGCCATGAGCATATTGTCAATGTACAAGGTGCAATCCCTGCATGTATCGGCTACGGTGGTGGTGGTGGCCGTCCTGCGTACATGCATGCTACATGTATTTCTGTTAACCATGTAGTTTGTCATGGTATTCCTTCTGAAAGTAAAATCTTGAAAAAAGGCGATATTCTCAATATTGATGTGACTGTGATTAAAGATGGTTATCATGGTGACAGTAGCAAAATGTATATCGTGGGTGGTGAGACTTCTGTACTTGCACAACGTCTTTGTGATGTGGCACAAGAAGCATTATATATCGGCATGAGCATGGTACGTGAAGGTGCTTTTGTTGGTGATATTGGTCATGCTATTCAAAAATATGTTGAGGCTGAACGTTTTAGCGTAGTGCGTGAATATTGTGGGCATGGCATCGGTCAAAAATTCCATGACGAACCTCAAATTGTGCATTATGGTATAGCAGGCACAGGTATGCAGCTTGAAGCAGGCATGACCTTTACGATCGAGCCAATGGTCAATGCAGGTGTATGGCAAACTAAGCTTCTGGGTGATAAATGGACTGTTGTGACCAAAGATCACAAATTATCTGCACAATATGAGCATATGATTGCTGTGACCAAAGATGGATTAGAAGTCTTAACCGCTCGTCCTGGTGAAGACTTGTCACGCTTTAAGCAGTAATTTATGTGTTGAAAAGAAACTACTGACTTGATTTAAGATGATATCGACTTCAACAAGTCAGTTTTTTCAAAGCCAAAATATTATTTGGGTATTGAGCGATAAAAGACTGTTATAGGCATTTAATTGCTCAATAAATAGCGTGACGCACTTTACTATATGCTCAAACTTGGTGTAGAATCATGCCACTTTGCAATTTAAGTCTAGTTTTTCCAAAATTATAAGTCGTTGCAAAAGAAAATTTCCTTTTCGGGCCTATAGCTCAGTTGGTTAGAGCAGCGGACTCATAATCCGTTGGTCGACAGTTCAAGTCTGTCTGGGCCCACCATATTTATAAAACCTATCTTATTGTTTTAAGATAGGTTTTTTATTTACGCTAATGAAATGAGTTTATTAAAAATATAAATCAAAACCACGCCGATAGCATTGCAAATTCGTTGATTACTGCTAAAATCCATATGGTAATAAACACCCCTAAACCACAATTAAAGGATTTGTGATGAGTTCATTAAACACTTTACAACCAACATTATTATGGCAATGGTTTGCCCAAATCTGTAGCATTCCCCACCCTTCACATCATGAAGAAGAATTGGCTCAACATATTATGGATTGGGCAAAGCAACAGTCTTTTGATGTGTCACAAGATAGCGTTGGCAATATTTTAATCCGTAAACCTGCCACCAAGGGCATGGAAAATCGTCAATCTGTTGCCCTACAAGCGCATATTGACATGGTACCGCAAGCCAATGCCGACACAGCACATGATTTTACCAAAGATCCGATTTTAGCACATGTCGATGGTGAATGGGTCAAAGCCAAAGGCACAACTTTGGGTGCTGACAATGGTATCGGTATGGCATCGATGATGGCAATCTTGGAAAGTAGAGACACTGCCCATCCTGATTTAGAAATTTTAATCACGCGTACTGAAGAAACAGGTATGGTCGGTGCGATTCACCTTGCCCCAAATTGGTTAAAAAGTAAAATTTTAATCAATACTGACACCGAAGAAATCGGCGAAATTTATATCGGCTGTGCTGGCGGTATCGATGCCAATTTGGCAATGCCGGTAGCGTGGCACACTGCATCAAGCAATACAACAGCGATTAACATCAGCGTCAAAGGCTTATCTGGTGGACATTCAGGTATTGATATTCATCACCCAAAAGGCAATGCCATCAAGCTATTAAGCCGTATGTTACAGCTTGCTCAACAACGAGTTGATTTTAATATTGCACAACTTAAAGGCGGTACTTTACGTAATGCCATTCCTCGTGAAGCCAATGCAACAATTTTGGTTGATGCACAAAATACTGAAAAATTGGTCACTTTGCTTGAACAATACCGCAAAGATATCATCACTGAGTATGTTGATTTTGAAAGTAAGTTAAAAATCGATATTGAAAAAGCATCAGCTCAAGAACACACATCATGTTTGGATGTAAAAACCAGTAAGCATATCGTAAATGTATTATATGCCTTACCAAATGGTGTCAATCGTTATTCTGCTACCGTTGAACATACCGTTGAAAGCTCGGTTAATCTGGGTGTGGTCACTTTGGATCAAGATCGAGTTTATATTCAACAACTTGTGCGTTCTTTACATGAAGAAGGCAAACAAGCAGTGTGTAGTCAGATACAAGCGATTGCCGACCTTGCTAATATGCAGATGGAGTTTGACATTGATTATGTCGGTTGGGTACCTGACTTAAATTCAGACATTACGCAACTGACGCAACAAGTCTATACTGAGATTCTTAAGCATCCTGCGGAATATAAAGTGATTCATGCTGGCTTAGAATGTGGTTTATTGAAAAAAGTTTATCCTGATGTCGATATGGTATCTATCGGACCAACCATCAAACATGCCCACTCTCCTGATGAAAAAGTCAATATCGCTGCGGTATCAGTATATTGGGATTTATTATGTAGCGTTTTAGCTCGTATTCCTGAAAAAACTGCTTAGTCCGTATAGCTACGATCGATTAAGTGATTTGGATCACCAATACAGATTGAAGTATTGGTGATTTTTTATAAATAAAGTATTAATTTTTGCTTTATCAAGAAATTAGATATACAAAACAATATAAAAGCTAGAGAAAAACCAACAAATATTGTAACATAGCCTTATTTTTTTATAATTGGATAATCCGATGCGTGAATATGCTGTATTTACTTCTGAATCTGTAAGTGAAGGTCACCCTGATAAGATGGCCGATCAAATCAGTGATGCCATTCTTGATGCGATCTTAGCACAAGACCTTCATGCCCGTGTCGCATGTGAAACGTTGGTGAAAACTGGTGCTGTAGTGTTAGCCGGTGAAGTGACAACCACTGCCAATGTCGATATCGAAGCCATCGTACGTAAAACGGTCAATGATATTGGCTATAATCATTCTGATCTTGGTTTTGATGGCTCGACTTGTGCCGTGATCAATATGATTGGTAAACAATCACCAGAAATCGCTCAAGGTGTTGATCGTCAAAAACCTGAAGAACAAGGTGCTGGTGACCAAGGCTTGATGTTTGGTTATGCAAGCCGTGAGACTGATGTATTAATGCCTGCCCCGATTTCTTATGCACATCGTTTGGTCGAAAAGCAAGCTGAATTACGCCGTAATGGTACTTTGGCGTGGTTACGTCCTGATGCCAAAAGCCAAGTCACTTTTGCCTATGAAAATGATCATCCAGTACGTTTGGATGCAGTGGTTTTATCTACACAGCATGACCCGAGTATTTCTCAAGCTGATCTTAAAGAAGCAGTGATCGAAGAAATTATCAAAAAAGTCATCCCAAATGAGATGTTCCACAAAGACACCAAATTCCATATCAATCCAACTGGTATGTTTGTAATCGGTGGTCCTGTTGGTGACTGTGGTTTGACTGGTCGTAAAATCATCGTCGATACTTATGGTGGTATGGCACGTCATGGCGGTGGTGCATTCTCTGGTAAAGATCCATCAAAAGTGGACCGTTCAGCAGCATATGCTGGTCGTTATGTTGCCAAAAATATTGTGGCAGCAGGACTTGCAGACAAGTGTGAAATTCAAGTGAGTTATGCAATTGGTGTGGCTGAGCCGACCTCGATTTCAATCAATACTTTTGGTACTGCCAAAGTCGCAGAAGACACCATTATTGCTTTAGTGCGTGAGCATTTTGATTTGCGTCCGTATGGCATTACTCGTATGTTGAATTTATTGCAACCAATGTATCAACAGACTGCAAGTTATGGGCATTTTGGGCGTATTGGTTCAGAAAATGCCTTTACTTGGGAATTGACTGATAAAGCAGAAGGCTTGGCAATTGCTGCTGGGTTGAAATAAACTTTGCTTGTGTAGAAAAGAGAGCGAAAGCTCTCTTTTTTATGGGAAAAATACTCGATATTAAGTCATTGATTGACTTTAGCACCTAATCAAGAAATAATAAGCTTGGCTTCATTGGAGAAATAAGTATGGTTATCGAGATTAGTTTACTCCCGCCTACTGTTCAACAACAAATATTGGCAGTCATGCAAGGCGAAATTGTACAATTTGCTCAAGATGGCAAAATCATTGCGCAATTATCGCAAGATAGCATCCCAAAGCACAGTTCAAAATTAATCGGTGATGAGCAAGCCTTTGGTTTATTTAAAGATTATGAGATTGATGGTTTGGAATATGAACGTCAAGTACGTAGTGAGTGGGAATAAATGTACCTTATAGATACCAATATCATCATTTATTACTTAAATGGTGATAAACAGGCACGTCATTTTTTAAATGAAAATCATGGTCATCTTGCGATTTCCACCATTACAGTATTAGAAGTCTTATCTTTTGGTAATGATGAAAATGCTGTAACGATTGCTGAATCATTTCTACAAAACAATTTTACTTGGCTTGATGTTAGCCGTGACATTGTATTTGAAAGCACAAAAATACGTCGTCAAAAGAAGACTAAAACACCTGATGCAATCATTGGGGCAACCGCCGTATGTCATAATTTGACATTAGTCAGTCGCAATGAAAAAGATTTTCAGCATTTACCTTGTAAGTTGATTAATCCAATCGATTAAAAAAGAGTAATCATAAATTACTCTCTGCCATCTAAAATCAAAATTAATCAAAATCTAATAGCATAGTCAGGGTAACCGCAAGCTTGGTATAAAAAGTATACAAATTTAATCAATTAGTCGAAATTTGATATGAATAAATGTTCTTGCATTTATTTTATCCAAAATGCTAAATTTAACAAAAATACTTATCTTTCATAACTTATTGAAAAAAGAGTGTTATTTTTTAATCCAGGTTCGCGGTTGCCCTGATTGAGATTATTAAATGTAAGATTTCGATATTGTGAAATTATTTATTTTTTGTTATAGTTAATTTGCTCTCAGAGTAGTCTGAGTGGAACAGTATGTAAACTTGTGGTAATGTCGCCGCAATTGTTCTATTTCTAGAAATAGAACAATTGCGTCTATTATATCAATTACTGATGTATCCATCAATACTTGGTATGGTATAAGCATAACTAACATGGTTATATAGCTCCTTGAATATGTTTTGGTTGCTCTGTAACAAGGAGTCTCAGAAAAGTATTTTACTTAGTATGGGATAAAAACTTTGAGGGTATCTATAGACAGCAACCATCTTAAACCCTCAGAGTTTGGCAAATCTTTGAAATGAACTCATTAGATTTACATGATTTTTTTACAAAGCGTAGCAAGTTAAAAAACTATCTTCATTTCGATAGAAAACCAAATATTTCTAATATAGTTAGTTTTGTCACAGATCCATTTAACATAGAACATCATGCTTTTTTTCCCTTTATCTCTTATATGACTCAAGAAACCAAAATTAAAACAGAGGCTCAAAATGGAAAATTAGGTTTTTTAAAACTACCACCTAAAGATAGATTAATTAACTATTCTAGCCATATAGATAGTGCAATTTATGCCTACTACGCTACAATATTATATAAACATTATGAATGCTACTTAAAAAATCAAGGGTTATCAGATAGCATTATTGCTTTTAGAAAAATTTCAAAAGTAATACATGGGAAAAAAACATCATTTTGTAACATTCATTTTAGCAAACAAGTTTTTGATATCATTAAGGATAGAAAAAATTGCACTGTATTATGTTTTGATATTACAAAGTTTTTTGATAACCTCGACCATGAAGTTTTGAAACAACAATGGTGTCAAGTATTAGATGTTGAAAGATTACCACAAGATCATTTTAAAGTTTATAAATCTTTAACAAAATTTGCTTATGTTGATAAAAAAGATTTATATCAAAAATTAGGCTTATCATTAAGAAGCCGTACATTACATAAACGCATGGATCGATTATGCTCTGTAAATGATTTCAGAGAAATTGTTCGTAAAGGTAATCTAATCAAGGTTAATCAAAATCAAGGGATTCCTCAGGGTTCTCCGATGAGTGGTTTATTATCTAATATTTATATGATGAATTTTGACAAAGTTATTTTTGATTTCTGTCAGAAAAATAATGCACATTATTTCAGATATTGCGATGATATGATTGTTATCTCTTGCCACAAATTGGCGGACGAAGTTGAAAGATTGGTTATCAATGAGATACAAAAGCTTTCTTTAAATATAAACCCTGCTAAAACACAAAAAATTATATTCAATGACTTGAAAATACAGATTACTGGCAAATCAACATTTAATCAGCCGACTAGATTACAATATTTAGGTATTGAATTTGATGGGGAAAATGTATTTGTCAGAGATAAAGGGCTATCAAGACATCGTTATAAAATGCGAAAAGCCATTCGTATGCGTGGAAATCATTACCGTCGATTAAAAGCAAATAATCAGTTATCAAAAAATGGGATTTTTGAAAGAAAATTATATGTTAGATATACCTATATTGGACGCAGGAATTACCCAAAGTATGTATACAGAGTATCAGAAAACTTCAATTCTTATACGGTTAGAAAACAAATTAAAAATCACTGGAATGAGTTCCATAGTTATTTAAATAAGCGATTAAATAGATAAGGCAAGGTAAGCTATGTTTTATCTACCCTATCCATTTTATAGATTTTAAATATCACTCAAATTAGGTGCTAACCACCGCTTAGCCGTCTCAATATCCCACCCTTTACGCTTGGCATAGCTTTCCAATTGGTCTTGGCTGATTTTACCAACATTAAAGTATTCACTTTCAGGCAAGCTGTAATAAAAACCACTCACACTTGATGGCGGATACATGGCATAACTGCTAGTGAGCTGTGTGCCGATAGCATTGGTCGAGTCTAACCACGCAAACAAAGTGGCTTTTTCGCTATGTTCAGGACAAGCAGGATAACCCGGCGCAGGACGAATACCGACATATTTTTCCTTAATCAATTCTTCATTGCTTAAGTTTTCATCAGCTTGATAACCCCAATATTCCTTACGGATACGCTCGTGCAAATGCTCGGCAAAGGCTTCGGCAAAACGATCACCCAAACTTTGTGCCAAAATCGCTGAATAATCATCACCTTTGGCTTTGTATTCATTCGCCATTTCTTCCACACCAAAGATAGATACGGTAAAGCCACCGAGATAGTCAGTGACTCCCTCTCCCCAACCCTCTCCCTGAGGGAGAGGGAGTTCCTCCCCCTGTTGGGGGGAGGTTAGGTGGGGGGTAGGCTTAATGAAATCCGCCAAAGAATAATTGGCTTTACCCGTGACTTTATCCGACTGTTGGCGTAAATGATAAAATTCATGCAATGGCTTGCCCTGTTCATCATATACCGTCACTGTATCGTGATCGGTACGCTTGGCAGGCTGAATGGCAAATACCGCACGAGCATCAAAACGTTTGCTCTCGATAATATCTTTCAGCATAGTTTGTGCTTGACTGTACAAATCACGTGCCGCTTCACCGACAATTTCATCATCTAAGATTTTCGGGAATTTGCCTGCCAAACTCCATGAAATAAAGAATGGCGTCCAGTCAAAATATTTCACCAACACATCAAGTGGATAGTTGGTAATGACTTGTTTACCCAAAAAATTTGGCACAGGCGGGGTATAATTTTCCCAGTCTTTTTTGAAACCATGTTCAATCGCTTCGGCATAAGACAGCTTGGCTGCTTTTGGCTGTTTGTTAGCGATACGTTCACGCACTTTGGCATATTCGGCTCGATATTCTGCTACAAAGTCGGCTTTCATGTCTTTGGATAAAAGTGTAGTCGCTACACCGACCGCACGGCTCGCATCCGCCACATAAATCACCGCATCATTTTGATATTGTGGATCAATTTTGACTGCGGTATGGGCTTTGGATGTGGTCGCACCGCCAATCAATAACGGAATTTTAAAGCCTTTACGTTGCATTTCTTTGGCAACAAAAACCATTTCATCCAAACTTGGCGTAATCAAACCCGACAAACCGATAATATCGACTTTTTCATCAATGGCTTTTTGTAAAATGGTTTCGGCAGGCACCATCACACCCAAATCAACAATGTCATAGCCATTACAGCCCAACACCACGCCTACGATATTTTTACCAATATCATGCACATCGCCTTTGACGGTTGCCATCAGGATTTTACCCTTACTCTCGCCTGCGGTTTTTTCCGCTTCGATATAGGGATTGAGCCATGCCACTGCTTGCTTCATCACACGGGCAGATTTCACCACTTGTGGCAAGAACATTTTCCCTGCACCAAACAAGTCCCCGACCACATTCATGCCATCCATCAAAGGCCCTTCGATCACATCTAAAGGACGTTTGGATTTTAGGCGGGCTTCTTCGGTATCTTCATTGATAAAAGTAGTAATACCTTTTACCAAGGCATATTCTAGGCGTTTTTCCACTGATTGATTACGCCATTCTAGATTTTCCGCTTCTTTGGTTGCACCACTTTGACCACGATATTTTTCCGCCACTTCTAATAGTTTTTCTGTGGCAGCTTGTCCAGATTCGCCTTGATTTTGGTTGAGAATCACATCTTCAACCGCATCTTTCAACTCTTTGGCGATGTCATCATAAATGGCTAATTGTCCAGCATTGACAATACCCATGGTCATGCCCTGTTTGATAGCATGGTATAAAAATACCGCATGAATGGCTTCACGCACAGGTTCATTACCACGGAATGAAAACGATACGTTCGACACACCACCAGAAATCATGGCATGTGGCAAGTTTTGTTTAATCCAACCTGTCGCCTCGATAAAGTCCACCGCATAATTATTATGCTCTTCAATCCCTGTCGCCACGGCAAATACGTTCGGGTCAAAGATAATATCTTCGGCAGGATAACCCACTTCATCCACCAAAATCCGATACGAACGTTCACAAATTTCACGTTTACGCGCTGCGGTATCGGCTTGACCATTTTCATCAAATGCCATCACGATAATCGCCGCACCATATTGACGGCACAGACGGGCTTTTTCTACAAATTCATCATAGCCTTCTTTGAGTGAAATCGAATTGACAATCGGCTTGCCTTGTACACATTTTAAGCCAGCTTCGATAATTTCCCATTTTGAAGAGTCAATCATCAACGGTACACGAGAAATATCCGGCTCAGATGCCACTAGATTTAAAAAATGCACCATGGCATTTTGTGAATCTAGCATGCCTTCATCCATATTAATATCAATAACTTGGGCACCGGCTTCGACTTGTTGTTGTGCCACTTCTAAGGCTTCGGCAAATTTTTCTTCACGAATTAAACGTAAAAACTTTTTCGAGCCAGTCACATTGGTACGCTCACCAACATTGACAAATAGGCTATCAGCAAAAATATTAAACGGCTCTAAGCCACTCAAACGACAAGCAGGCACGGTATCAGGCACTTGACGTGGTTTGATGTCTTTCACCGCTTCATAAATGGCTTGAATATGGGCAGGCGTGGTACCACAGCAACCGCCAGTAATATTAATCAAGCCACTTTCGGCAAATTCACGGATAAATGCAGCAGTCTGCTCAGGCGTTTCATCATATTCACCAAAAGCATTCGGCAAGCCGGCATTAGGATGTGCTGAGACAAACGTATCGGCAATATCGGCAATGGTTTTGACGTGTGGACGCATGGCATCTGCACCCAAGGCACAGTTAAAACCAATTGACAATAAATCACCATGACGCACCGAATTCCAAAAGGCTTCGGCAGTTTGACCAGTCAAAGTACGCCCAGATGCATCAGTAATCGTCCCTGAAATCATTACTGGCAATTCACGTCCAAGCTGTTGAAAGACTTCTTTGACCGCAAAAATCGCCGCTTTACAGTTCAGCGTATCAAATACCGTTTCGATTAATAGAATATCCGCACCGCCCTCAATCAAAGCAATCGCCGCTTCGATATAATTTTCTTTCAGTTCATCAAAAGTAATATTACGATAGGCAGGATTATTCACATCAGGGGAAATTGAGCAAGTGCGTGATGTTGGTCCCAGTACACCGGCAACAAAACGTGGCTTGCCAGGGGTAGAATATTTCTCACAAGCTGCCTTGGCAATGCGTGCTGCCTCACGGTTAATCTCTGGCACCAAATCTTCCATGTGATAATCTGACATCGATACCCTTGTACCGTTAAAGCTATTGGTCTCGATAATATCGGCACCGGCTGCCAAATATTGCTCGTGAATGCCTTGGATAATTTGCGGTTGTGTCAGTACCAATAAGTCATTATTGCCTTTTAAGTCACTCGCCCAATCGGCAAAACGTTCACCTCGGTAGTCTTCTTCTTGTAATTTATGGCGTTGAATCATGGTTCCCATCGCACCATCAATGATGAGAATACGTTCTTTAAGCAATTGTTTTAATTGTGAAATCGCTGCATCAGCAATAGGCTTAGTATAAGAAGAAGATACGGTTTGGCTAGACATGATATGGGCTGACTGGCTAATAAAAACATGATTTATTATAGCAAATTTTTATATTTTGTACTTAAAATATAAACTTATCTTGAGATAAAAATATGCTAAACTCTTTCTATATTTTAAAATAATCTGTGACATCCAAAGAAAAGGTCAGGAAAAACAAGCCATGCTATCAAAGCCATCCTATTACGTCAGCTACAAAGTCTTTGCATTGGTCGCATTGTTTGGTATGGCAATAAGTTTATTTTTTCTAAATTCTGAAAATCTATGTCTTTTCTCATATTTAGTGGGAGAAAATCAAGAACAAATATTATTTTTATCTGAGATTCTCAGTAGTGGAAATGATGATGACACAGTCTTTGCAGTAATGGCGATATTGAGTATATTGTCTGTGGTTATTTTAGGATTTTTAAAAGGATATTTCTATCTCATCGTGTGTTGTATATATTCTATTTTATTTATTATAACAAGCCTAGCATTGGAAGCGAGTAATCTATGGCAGTATATCATCAGCAATCTATTTTATTGTTCAAATCCTGTGTTTATTTTTGCAGTCATTTTATATATTATTTTTGTGATATTCAGTCTAATTTATTTCAACAGTTACTCAAAAATCATAGAACTAAAAGAATAGTTAAGCATGACAAAAAATATCTAATTTCTACAAAATTATGCCCTATGCTGTATCCATAATTGACGGCTTTTCAATGGTTTATTGCCCAAAATATCATTGATCATTTGACGATACAATTTACCAAATAAGTTTATATTTTGCAGATTCACTTGTTCATTTTCAGCCAAAACCAATAATTCTTTACCCAAAAAACCTTTGCCTGATAGGTCCAACATAAAACCTTGTTTAACCACAAACTGATAATAAGTATCCGCCTGTATAGGCTGCCCACGATGATCATACGCATAATCGATTGCATAACCCAATTCATTAAGTAATACTTGCTCAAAATGTCTTAATATCAGTTTTAATTGTAATTCTTTCGGATCATCTAAAATCAAGTTTTTTAATTGACTCAGTGCTAATTCATAAGCCTGATAAGTATTTGGCATTGGTACTTCTACTGCCAATAGCTTTAATAATAATTCATTTAGATAAAAGCCTGCAAATAATGATTTTTGCTGTAAATAAAATGGTGAACCTTGCAAATCAATTTGATTAAAATTTTTTAATTCTCTTTTGCCTGTCGCATTCAAACTCACCAAGTGATATAAGGCAGGGGGCAACTGCCGAATGACACCATCTACCCGACCACATTCTGCACTAAAAAAATGTAGAATGTGGCTACGTTCTCGGTAAGGACGCTGATGTATCGCATAGCCTGTCAGGCTTTGATTACGCAAGAAGATAATTCCATATAAGTAAGTATAGTGATGCTCTATACATCACTATAACCAAGACTCTTTAATGCACGTTCGTCATCAGACCAACCGCCTTTGACTTTTACCCAAAGTGTCAGCATGATTTTTTGCTCAAACATCTTTTCCATGTCTAAACGTGCATCCATACCAATTTTTTTCAGTTTTTGTCCTTTATCACCAATGACAATGGCTTTTTGTCCTTGGCGTTCTACAAAAATTGTTGCATCAATATAGGTACAAGCAGGCTTAATTTTACCTGTTTTTTCATTGACAACTTCATCTTCAGTTTTAAAACTTTCGATTTGGACTGTTAAATCATAAGGCAATTCATCGCCTAATTGACGCATGATTTTTTCACGAATCACTTCACTCGCCAAGAAACGTTCTGAGCGATCTGTGATTTGATCAGTCGAATACAATGGTGGGGAAAATGGTAGATATTTTTCGATTGTGTTGCGTAAATGATCTAAGTTATGCTCGTGTAATGCAGATACGGGCACAATCTCAGCAAAATTCATCAACTTTAGACGCTGCTCGATCAATGGCAAAATGGCTTTTTTATCTTCCAAAGTATCGACTTTATTGATGACTAACAACACTGGCATTTCAGCATTTTTAAGCTTTTCCAATACCAATTCATCATTTTGTGTCCACTTTTGCCCATCAATCACAAACAGTACCAAATTCACATCACGCAATGCTGAGTTGGCAGCTTTGTTCATCATTTTATTGATTGCACGCACTTCTTTTTTATGCATACCAGGGGTATCGACATACACTGCCTGCATGGTTTCGCGACTATCAATCCCCACAATCTTGTGACGTGTGGTCTGAGGTTTACGTGAAGTAATAGATAACTTTTGCCCCAAAAGGTGGTTCATCAAGGTAGATTTACCCACGTTTGGACGACCAACAATCGCAACAAAACCGCTACGAAAATCGCTAGGAATTTCATTTTTTTCAGCTGAAAAAAACTGATTTAACAGATCATCATTTTCTGACATAACAATACTCATTGGATTTATGCCTTAGACCAAACTAAAGCATAAAGAATTTGGAAACTTATAAATAGGATAATAACACAAACTAGACAGATTCTAATATTTTTAAAATTTCAGCAGCAGCGGCTTGCTCAGCATAACGGCGACTACTACTCTCACCGACTGCAATCGGTAGTTCATCTACATGACAGTGCACGGTGAAATGTTGATTTGGTGACTCGCCGATAATTTTTTCTACGGTGTAAACGGGTAAAGCCCGTTTGCGTGCTTGCAGGAATTCTTGCAAACGCGTTTTTGGATCTTTAAGCTGTTCGTGTGGTTGGACACTGTCTAAATACTTCGCATACCATGCCAGCACCAGTCGCTCAATTAAAGCGTAATCCTGATCGCTATCTAGGAATATTGCACCAATTAAAGCCTCGACCACATCAGCCAAAATAGACTCTCGGTGGTGGCCGCCTGATTTGGCTTCACTACTACCAAGAATCAAACATTGACCAAGCTGTAAATCCTTAGCAATTTTCGCAAGACTGTCTTGGCATACTAAAGTTGCACGCATTCGAGACAGCTTACCCTCCTTTTCTTTAGGGTAAGTGTCATACAAGTATTTAGCAATAATACTACTGAGTAAAGCGTCACCTAAAAACTCTAAACGCTCATAATTATGGCTACTGATAGAGCGATGCGTAAGTGCCAGCTTAAACAGATCAATCTGTTTAAACTGATAGCCTAAGCGGTTTAATAGATGCTTTTGTTTGATAGAGAGTGTCTTCAAGATAATAAACTACTAGTATTCTTTGTGGAACTTAATGACGAAGTCGATATTTGATACAAAATTCTTTCTAACCTCGTAATCTTTAGTCACTTTCAATTTTTTACCTTCCTGAATCTTAACAATATCGGTCGGTTTTAGGTCTCTAATATTATTCATATCAAGTTTCTTTTCTAACTCAACCAAAAATTCATCTTTGGTTTTATCTAATGAACCTGAGTTAACCATTGATTCTAGTTGAGAATCAATAGTTCTATCATCTATGAAGGGTGGAAAAAGACTTGCAAATATTTTGAGTGACAATGCAGCTAGGATCAAAAGACTCATGATACTACTTATCGACGCACCACGCTGTGTATTTCTCATCATTTACTCCAAAAATTGTTTAAAGAATTTAAATATTATAACCTTTACCAATATAAATTACGATAGTACTTACACTGACAAGTCGAACATTAAGGGATACTGCCGTTGCGTGAGAAACTTGGGATATTCAAACCAGGTTCTTTATGCATCCAAACATAAGTGGCTTTACCAGTAAGATGATCTTCTGGAATAAAACCCCAATAACGACCATCATCACTCTGATCACGATTATCACCCATAGCAAAATATTGACCTGCGGGTACTTCAAAACTTAAATTCTGCTGTTGTGACAAACGATGAGAATCAATCAACATACTCTGCACATAATTTTGTGCAAGCAAGTCTGGTTGCTGTGGCAATAAATATTGTGCTAAGAATTGATGTTCACCAATCGTAGTCAAATATTGTTTGCCTGCTACAGGTAGTTTTTTGATTTGATTATTTTCATTAAGTGTATTTACAATCACCGTAGAATCAGCTTTAAAATCAGATGGTTGTAATTGACCATTAATATACATTTGACCATCACGTATTTCTACCTTATCACCTGGTAAACCGATAATACGTTTAATAAATTTAATCTTTGGGTCTTTAGGATATGCAAAGACTGCGACATCACCATGTTGCGGTGAGCCACTGTCGATAACTTTGGTATTGGTTAAAGGTAAGCGTACACCATAAGCATATTTATTAACCAAAATAAAATCACCGGTTTGTAAGGTCGGATTCATCGACTCAGACGGAATATTAAATGGTTCAAACAAAAATGAACGTACGCATAGGACTAAAGCTAAAATCCACCAAAAATCGTAAGCCCAAGCAACTACAGGATGTAAACGCTGCTGATTGGCTTGATAATGTGCCTGTGCCAGTTGTGTTTCAGCATGGCTCAGTTTATCTTGTGCATGTAACACTTCAGGTGCGTCCACCGCATGTTGCTGCTTTAGGTGTGCTAAATCAGCCTTCGCTTGTTCGACATTTTTTGTAGCCAATGCCGCATCATGCTCTAACTTTGTCTTTTTGTTATAGCTTTTCAGTACCAATTTGTCCAATAACCAAACAAAAAAGAATATTAATGTCAGCGGAACTAAAATTAAATTAAAGTCAAAATTCACAATACTTGCCTATCACTTTATCGAACAGTAGATTACTCAAATCATATAATTATGACATGATAATGATTGAGCCATCCAGCTAAATCATTGGTTGCAAACTATAACATATATCAAAATGTAATTGTGTCATATTTACGTCAATTCATTAAAAGATTATCATCAATATGATGGCTTTTTACAGGGACATTTTGCTTATTAAATTCTACGCAGATTACATCATTTCATCATCACTATAAAGATAACCACAATAAGCATTGTAATACAAGCTAATATGTATAAAGCAATTTTTTTCAAAATCGTCTTGAAAGACGGCACTTGGATATCTGCATTTGATGCCAAATTACTCAATTCTTTTATGCTATGTGTTATGTGTAATGGAAAATCAATCACTTCATAAGCTAAAATTTCACCTGACATATTGTATAAATAAACGACAAAACCCGTGATCTGTCGTGATTTATCCAGCTCATTTGTAATAATGGATGAATGTTGATTTTCATTGAAATAATCTTTCTTTAGCCACACGCTATCGTGCAATATTTGGTTAAGCTTTCTCTCATCACCCTCACCAACAGTATCAAAAATCTGAATTCTGCCACCATATTCAGCCATACATTCATGTGCAATTTTGAATTGTATTTTTGAACCTACAGAGATTTTATTGTGAGCATGTAATCGTTGATTTGATTCAGTAAAAATTTCAAGCTGTTTGGTGTCTTTGTCAGTCATAATGAAGATTGCATTTTTATTGTCTTCTTCATTTAGTCCATCACTCGACATATCAACCACAGTAAGCGGAAAATCAATTTTCATTCCCGTTAACACAGCATTTTGATGATTATATGCAACAAAGGTCAGATGTTTTATTTCTCCCGTTTCGTTTGCACTACACGAAGAATAGACTTCCTGCCCAGCTTTAGGTGTAGCGTGATCATAACCTTGTGGCGTATATCCACATTCTAGCTCATCAATGGTCACAGCAAATTTAGCACCATATTGGTCTTGGCATTCAAAATGCATATACACATCAATTCCCACATTCATCGGCACAACATCATGCCGAGCAAGACGTGTCCCATGCATAGATATACGAGAATAAGTGAGTTTCGCTGTCCCTACACCATCATTTCTAGTTTGATTGTAATTTCGATCAGAAGATTTTGCCAAAATATAATCTACATCGACCAGACCATGAGCCACTGTGACAGATTGTTCATTTTTTGCCAACACGATGATTTGATTTAAATTAACGTTTTGCTTGGCAACGATATTATCGATATGAAAAAAACGTGTGATGGTATGCAGTCCAGCTGGCTCTACTTCTGATGGCTCATAAGCACCACTTATATCATAACCACTTAATTCAGGCTTGACCCAAATTTGTACTGCAATATCACTTTGATAAGTGATTTTGGCGGTAACGACTTGTCCGAATTCAATAGCAGTTCCTAAAGGCACGTCCAATCGAACATCTACAATCTTAAAACCTAAGGGCGGTTCAGTAAAATCAACGCTCAAAGCGTCCGTATAAGATTGAGAAAAATTCTTTTTATCAATCAATTTTGAGAGAAATGCCATGATCCAATCCTAAAAATCCAATCCTAAGAATCAACACGCTAAATAAAAATTAACTTATATGAATCGTTCAAACATTCTATTAATCAACAACATTTAAAGGAAATTCAATAATTTCATGATCTAACAATTCCCCAGAAATATTAAATAGATACAATCCAAAACCTGTAATTTTCCTTGGCTTATCAAATTCAAAAGTCATAATTTCTGCCCAATTACTTTCATCAAAATATTCTTTTTTCAGCCAAACGCTGTCATAGATTTCTTGGTTAATTTCTCGGTCGTCATCTTCACCAACCAAATCAAAAATTTGAATCCGCCCGCCATACTCAGCTACACACTCATAACCTATATCTAACTGGATTTTTGAGCCAACTTTTACACTATCATTCGGCTGTAATTTATTGCCGCGTTCATCAAAAATATCAATTTCTTCATCGTCTTCGTCAGATACACCATAAATGAGATTTTTATCACTATCTTCATCGCTTAAACCATCACCACGCATATCAACAAAAGTCAGTGGAAAATCGACTCTCATGCCTGCCAAATGTGCATTTTGCTGATTATAAGCATTAAACGAAAAATGTTTTAATTCACCTTCTTCGCTGACACTAAAGGTTGAATACATTTCTTTTCCATCTACAGGCGTAGGATAATCATAGCTTGTAGCCGTAAAGTTACCCTCTAATTCATCTGCTGTGACTGAAAATATTGCACCATATTTATCTTGGCATTCAAAGTGCATATAAACATCTATATCCACATTGATTGGCAAGACTTCATGACGAGTAAGGCGTTTGCTATATAAAAATACACCAGAATAAGTCAGCTTGGCTGTGCCTACACCATCATTTTAACGTTGATGATATTCTGGGTCAGATGATTCAATAAACTGATAATCTACATCAAATACCACACCATAAATGATTTGACCATTATCATCTTTAACTTCAATATAGGCTTGCGATAATTTCGGTTCGACCCCATTATTTACATCATTAATAGCGATATAACGGCTAATCGTATGGCGACCTGCTGGCTCTAATTCGGATGGTTCATACTGCCCACTCATCTCGCCACCTGTATCAGGCATGAGCCAAATTTGCACGTCGGTTACACTATCGTAGGTTATTGTGGCAGTAATTTTTTGTCCAAATTCGACTTTACTGCCCATAGGAATATCAAATTCAATATCTATAATCTCAAAACCTGAATTTTTTTGAGTAGGCTCATCGTTAGGATATGTACTTAAACGTTGTTGATTTTCAGGCAGTTGCTGTTTTGAAATAACGAATGTGCTTTGAGTATTGTCACGCTTATTGTTGTTATTGTTTTTACCAAATAATTTTGAAAAAAATGACATCTTGATATCCTTAAGGGTATATGGTTGATTGCCAACTATAGCAAACTATATAATAAACAACCATATACCCAAAGGATTTCAAGTAAAGATATTATTTTTTATCCACTTGCAAAACGGCTAAAAACGCTTCTTGTGGGATTTCAACACTACCCACTTGCTTCATACGTTTTTTACCTTCTTTTTGCTTAGCCAGCAATTTTTTCTTACGACTGACATCGCCACCATAACATTTTGCCAATACGTTTTTACGCATGGCTTTTACGGTAGAACGTGCAATGATCTGTGAGCCAATCGCGGCTTGAATCGCCACATCAAACATTTGACGTGGAATCAAATCTTTCATTTTATCGACCAATGCAATACCACGATGGCGTGCATCATTACGATGGCAAATCATTGCCAAAGCATCGACTTTTTCACCATTAATCAACACATCCACTTTAACAAGACTTGAGCTTTCAAAACGTACAAAATTATAATCGAGTGATGCAAAACCACGCGAGCATGATTTTAAACGGTCAAAGAAATCCATCACCACTTCAGCCATCGGAATTTCAAAAGTAATCGAGACTTGATTACCTAAGAATTTCATGTCTTTTTGGATACCACGACGCTCATTACACAACGTCATCACATTACCCAAATATTCTTGTGGTACGAGAATATGACATTCAGCAATCGGCTCACGCAAATCTTCTACTGTGGTTGCATCAGGCATTTTTGATGGACTGTCGATATAAATGGTATCGCCTTTTTTGGTTACCGCTTCATAGACAACTGTTGGTGCAGAGGTAATTAAGTCTAAATCGTACTCACGCTCCAAACGCTCTTGTACGATTTCCATGTGTAGCATGCCCAAGAAACCACAACGGAAACCGAAACCCAATGCATCTGAACTCTCAGGTTCGAAAAATAATGCCGAATCGTTGATTTGTAGTTTTTGCAACGCCTCACGGAATGGCTCAAAATCACTCGCATCGATTGGGAACAAGCCTGCATAAACCTGTGGCTTAACCTTTTTAAACCCTGGTAATGCAGCAACATCAGGTGTATTAGAAAGTGTAATGGTATCACCCACAGGCGCACCAAAAATATCTTTAATCCCTGCGATCACAAAGCCGACTTCGCCCGCTTCTAAAATGTCAGTTTCTGTATGTTTTGGATTAAACATACCTACAGAAGTCACTGGATGACTTTGACCAGTAGATTTGACCAACATCTTATCGCCTTTACGAATACGACCATGTTTGATACGTACCAACGACACTACGCCTAAATAATTGTCAAACCAAGAATCCACAATCAAAGCTTGTAATGGTGCTTCACGCTCGCCTGTTGGTGCAGGAATGACATCAACCAAACGCTCTAATACCCCTTCTACTCCCAAGCCGGTCTTTGCGGAACAGGTCGGTGCATCAGTCGCTTCAATGCCAATAATTTCTTCAATTTCGTGAATTACACGCTCAGGCTCTGCCTGCGGCAAATCAATTTTATTTAAAATCGGTAAGACTTCTAAATTTTGCTCAATCGCAGTATAACAGTTAGCTACCGATTGGGCTTCTACGCCTTGTGCTGCATCAACAACCAACAATGCACCTTCACAGGCAGCAAGCGAGCGTGATACTTCATAAGAAAAGTCCACGTGTCCAGGGGTATCAATAAAGTTGAGCTGATATTCCTGTCCATTCGGATGGGTATAATACAATGTCACCGACGCTGCTTTGATGGTAATACCACGCTCACGCTCAAGCTCCATGGAATCAAGCACTTGAGCTTGCATTTCACGGTCTTGTAAGCCACCACACATTTGAATAAAACGGTCAGCAAGTGTCGATTTACCATGGTCAATGTGAGCAATAATAGAGAAATTGCGAATATTGCTCATCGGCGTAGATTTTTTCGATTTAGACATTGTAGATGATTACCTGTTACCTGCCAAAACATAGGGCAAAGAAAATTTAGACATGGCATTATAGCGAAAACTTCATCTTGATGGTAGTTTTTTCATTTTCCAAAATGATGTTATGTTTGATGTTGTTACAAGATACACTTTTCAATAGATTCAAAACACTTTTGCAAATCTTGTATCGCTTTTTAAGCTTTATTTTATTTATAATGATTCAAATTTTATTTCTTGAGAATACGATGAAAATTGAATGTGTAAAAGCTTATGACATCCGTGGCGAACTCGGCAGCCAACTCAATGAAGAAGTCGCCTATCGTATCGGACGTGCTTATGGTGAATTGTATCAAGCCAAAACGGTTGCTGTCGGTTGCGACATCCGTTTATCGAGCGAAAGCCTAAAACAAGCTACGATTAAAGGGCTAAACGATGCAGGCGTAAATGTGTTAGACCTAGGCATGACCGGTACAGAAGAAGTGTATTTTGCAGCCTTTCATTTGGATGTACAAGGCGGTATTGAGATTACAGCCAGTCATAACCCTATGAATTATAATGGTATGAAATTGGTACGTGAAAACGCCAAGCCGATCAGTATCGAAACAGGTCTGCGTGACATTCAAGCGATTGCTGAGAAGGGTGAGTTTAAAACCCCAAGCCAACAAGGCACAACGCAAAGCTATAACATCTTGCCTGAATATGTTGATCATTTGATGACTTATATTAATGTCGCAGATTTAAAACCATTAAAGCTTTTGGTGAATGCAGGTAACGGTGCAGCAGGTCATGTGATTGATGAAATTGAAAAGCGTTTCCAAGCTGTGAATGCACCAATTGAATTTATCAAATTGCATCATGATGCCGATGGCAATTTCCCTAACGGTATTCCAAACCCGATTTTATTAGAAAATCAATCTGTTACTCGTGATGCGGTATTGGCTCACGGTGCGGATTTGGGTATTGCATGGGATGGTGATTTTGACCGTTGTTTCTTGTTTGATGAAACTGGTCAATTTATCGAAGGCTATTACATTGTCGGTTTATTGGCGGCTGCCTTTTTAAATAAATCTGGCGATGAAAAAATCGTACATGATCCACGTTTAGTTTGGAATACTTTAGATATTGTCAATCAATATGATGGTACAGCAGTGCAGTCAAAATCAGGACATGCTTTTATTAAAGATGTGATGCGTGCTGAAAATGCCATTTATGGCGGTGAAATGAGTGCCCATCATTATTTCCGTGATTTTGGTTATTGTGATAGTGGTATGATTCCATGGTTATTGGCGATTGATTTGCTATCAAAACAAAATACTACTTTATCTACATTAGTAAATGGTATGATTGCCAAATATCCATGTAGTGGTGAAATTAATTTTAAAGTCAAAGACAGCCAACATACCATTGAGACTGTATTAGCACATTATCAAGCCCAAAATCCTATTTTGGATTATACCGATGGCATATCGGCTGATTTTGGTGATTGGCGTATGAATATTCGTGCATCCAATACTGAGCCTTTATTACGTTTAAATATTGAAGTCCGCCAAGATTTAGACTTGCTAAAACAAGTGACTGCCGACGTATCAGCACTCATCAAAGCCTCAAACGTCTAACGTTTGTATTATTGAACAATAAGCCCTATTGACCAAAATCATAAGGGCTTATTTGATTTTGGCGTTACTAAACACCATTATTCTTAACATGAAACTAACAAATTTTAGCCATTTTTTTAACCATTATGATCAGAATTACTTTATATTTAAAAGCACGTTAATTATCTAAACATAGGATTTATATCATGGGTTTATTCGATTTTATTAAAGGTATTGGTCGTAAAAATACTGCTCAGCCAGCCCCACAACCAACATCTACACCTGTAGCCGCACCTACCGCACCATCAGAGCCTTCTGCACAAGAAATGGCAAATAAACTTTTGGCACACGTTCAGTCTTTAGACTTAGGCATCAAAGAGTTGTCTATCGGTTATAACGGTGACACAGACACAGCAACCATTCATGGTATTGCACATACCCAAGCTGATCGTGAAAAAGTGATTTTGGCTGTAGGTAACATTGACCATGTTGCACGTGTCGATGACCAAATGACTGTCACCACACCAGAGCCTGAGTCAAAGTTCTATACGGTCAAGTCTGGCGACACATTGTCCAAAATTTCTAAAGAATTTTATGGTGATGCAAATCAATATAATAAAATCTTTGAAGCAAATAAGCCAATGCTGAAAGATGTAAATGAAATCTTCCCAGGTCAAGTATTGCGTATTCCACAATAATTTGAACCTATTGGCCAATGAGCCGAAGTAAAAAGAAGTCGTTATATAGCGACTTCTTTTTTTGACTTTTAACCTGATTTAAAGATGTTTGGCACAATATTCAATACAGTCTACGGTTTCTTCCCATCCTATACATTCATCTGTAATTGAACAACCATATATCAAAGGTTGAGCGTCAATATTTTGCTTACCGTGTCGCAAATGACTCTCAAGCATCACGCCTTTGATGCCTGTAATCGCACGTTCATCGATTACTTTTTGTAGTGCAGTGATTTGATTTTTGGCGATTTTTTGACTATTACCATGGCTACAATCCACCACAATTGCAGTCGCTTTGGATTGCTGTTGAATTGCCAAGATACTTTCTTGGTCAAAATTAGTACTATGTTGCCCACCACGCAAAATCAGATGCCCGCAGCGATTGCCGATACTACTATGCATTGCCATTTGACCATATTCATTCACACCCAAAAAATCATGGGGTTGTCGAGCAGATTGAATCGCATCAAGAGCAATTTTGACATTGCCGTCAGTACCATTTTTAAAACCTATTGCATAAGGCAGTAGACTGGCAATTTCACGATGGATCTGTGATTCGCTGGTTCTGGCACCAATTGCACCCCAGCTATAAATATCATCAAAATAATGACTTAACATTGGATTGAGCACTTCTGTCGCCAAAGGCAAATCCATTTCTGCCAGCTGAACCAATAATTGGCGACTTAATTGTAAACCGCTCGCCAGATTCTGTAAGTGTTTTTGTTCGGCATTTTCAAGGCTTGGATCATATACATACCCTTTCCAACCTACTGTACTACGTGGCTTTTCGATATAAGCACGCATGACAATTTTTAATTGTTGTTGATATTTGCTTGCCAATATTTTTAAGCATTCTGCATATTCCAGCATTGCCTTAGCATCATGAATAGAGCAAGGCCCTACTACCAATAAGAAGCGTTTATCCTGACCATTGAGAATGTTCTCAATGTCTTGGCGATGTTTAATAATATTTTCTTTGGTACGATCGCTGAGTGCGTACTTTGTTTTTAACTCAATCGGTTGAACTAATGCTTGTGCCGTATAGTCTAGCGTTACAGGCTGATTGCATTGGGTTAAGTTCTTCACGGCTCTATAGCTTAATGTTTGGCTGAATTCAGTATGATACATGATTTTTCTCACAAAATAATTTTTCGATGTTTAAAATGTATAGCTTTACTCAAAGTACAGCTATGACAAAGTGTTGGCCAAAAGACCCAATCACCCTGATAAAAACAGTAAAACGTATCCATATCTTGCTCCTAAAGCTGGTTCATCAAAAATAAAAAAATATTAAAATTGCCATAAAAAAACCTGACTGGTTATGCCAATCAGGTTAAATATCATGATGGGCAAACCTTCTTTTGCCCACGATGCATCGGGCAATCAATCAAATTGCCAAAAATAAAAATAAGCGTGTTGTGATGGCATGTAAGTCATGATACCACTCCAAAAAATCTTCATTGATAAAATATGCAAAAAAATCAAGTTTGGCAAGTGTTTTCAGAAATTTTTTTATCATAACTATCTTTATAATGAAATCTTGACGATTAGACTGCATTCAATAAAAAAAAGCCATAATTTCTTATGGCTTTTTAATCAATCACTTAGATCATATTAAGCACGTTTTGTTGCTTGATCCGCAGCGATTGTAAATAATACATCGGTAGATGAATTAAGTGCTGTTTCAGTAGAATCTTGAAGCACACTAATCACCATCCCTACAGTAATCACTTGCATCGCAATATCACTACTGATGCCGAATAAACTACATGCCAATGGAATCAAAAGCAAAGAACCACCTGCAACACCCGCTGCACCACAAGCACACACTGCTGCGACCACAGACAAGATCAACATCGTTGCCAAATCAACTTGAATACCCAAAGTATGTACAGCTGCCATCGTCAACACGCTGACAGTCACTGCTGCACCAGCCATATTGATGGTTGCACCCAAAGGAATACTGATTGAATATACAGATTCATCCACGCCCATTTTACGTGCTAAATTTAAGTTTACTGGGATATTTGCAGCAGAGCTACGTGTAAAGAAAGCCGTTACGCCACTTTCGCGTAAGCACGTCAGTACCAATGGATAAGGGTTACGACGTGTGATGATTGCAACAAGAATTGGATTAATGACTAATGCAACAAAGAACATCGTACCTACAAGTACTGCCAAGACATGTGCATAATTCTTTAATGCATCTGCACCTGCTTCAGCAACTGATACAATCACGAGACCCAAAATACCTAATGGTGCAAGGCGAATCACGAAGCTAATAATCTTCGCAACAGCTTCTGACAAATCACGCATCACTTGCTTGGTAGTTTCATTTGCGTGACGAATGGTAATCCCTAAACCGACAGCCCATGCCAAAATACCAATGAAGTTTGCATTGATTAGTGCATTAACTGGATTGTCAATAAAGCTCACCACAAGGCTACTTAATACAGTCAATACATCACCAGGCGGTGTATTTTTGTTATACGCATCAACTTGCAAGTTAAGCGTAGATGGGAAAACTTGACTCACCAAAACCGCAGTCACAGCAGCTGCCACTGTACCCACGATATAAAGTATAAGAATTGAACGAATCTGTTTATTACTTGATGATTGATAATTGCTGATCGCAGACATCACCAAAACAAATACAAGAATAGGCGCAACAGATTTCAATGCCTTAATAAATAAATCACCTAAAATAGTGAAATGTTTCGCACTTTCTGGGAAGATGAAAGCAACAGCAATACCCAAAATCAGGGCAATAAAAATTTGAGTAATGAGACTCAAACGATTCAATAGACTAAACATCGCAAATATGTGCCTTGAGCTTAAATTTAGGCGAACAAGACTATAACAATTATGTTTGCTAATCTAGTTCTTTTTATACCTTTAAACCGATTTAATAATTAAAAATGATCATTTTGTTAATTATTTGTTCATTTTTCTTATACTAAAAGGTAATTTTCAAATAACGAATTATTATTTTATGAGCTGACATAGACCGAAAAAAAGATTAAAATAACAGACAAATTTTACACAACCCGCCTGTTTGGATTTTTTATGAGCACAATTACTCCCTTAAATCAACGTCATACTGCCAATGCGATTCGTATCCTAGCGATGGACGCAGTACAACAAGCCAATTCTGGTCACCCAGGTGCACCTATGGGTATGGCGGACATTGCCGACGTGTTATGGCGTGAATTTTACCAACACAATCCAAGCAATCCAAACTGGGCAAACCGTGATCGTTTTGTATTATCAAATGGTCATGGCTCGATGTTGCACTATGCCTTATTACATTTGACTGGCTACGATGTCAGTATTGATGATTTAAAACAATTCCGCCAATTGCACTCAAAAACCCCAGGTCATCCTGAGTATGGTTACACAGCAGGTATTGAAACCACTACTGGCCCACTAGGTCAAGGGATTGCCAATGCAGTGGGTTTTGCTTTGGCAGAAAAAACCTTAGCTGCTCAATTTAACAAAGCAGACAACGCAATTATCAACCATTATACCTACTGTTTCTTGGGCGATGGCTGTTTGATGGAAGGTATTTCGCACGAAGTGTGTTCATTGGCAGGGACTTTAGGCTTAGGTAAGTTAATTGCTTATTATGATGATAATGGTATTTCAATTGATGGTGAAGTTGAAGGTTGGTTTAGCGACAACACTGAACAACGTTTCTTGGCTTATGGTTGGCAAGTGATTAAAGTTGATGGTCATAATCATCATGAAATCCGTGAAGCGACCAAACAAGCTCAACAAGAGACCAACAAGCCAACTTTGATTATTTGTAAAACCATCATCGGTTTGGGTTCACCAAATAAACAAGGTAAAGAAGACTGCCATGGTGCACCACTTGGTGCAGACGAAATTGTTTTGAGCCGTGAAACTTTGGGTTGGACTGCAAGTGCATTCGATATTGCTGAAGATATTTATAGCCAATGGAACGCCAAAGAAAAAGGCGATCAAGCTGAGCAAGCATGGAATCAACAATTTGCTGACTATCAAGCCAAATATCCTGAGCAAGCTGCAGAGTTACTACGTCGTATCAGTGGTGATTTACCAAGTGATTTTGTAGCGAAAGCAGATGAATTTATCGCTGCAACACAAGCAAAAGCTGAAAATATTGCAACACGTAAAGCAAGTCAAAATACCATTGCTGCTTTTGCACCATTGTTGCCAGAGATTTTAGGTGGTTCAGCAGATTTAGCTGGTTCAAACTTGACACTTTGGAAAGATGCCAAGGGCGTAAATGAGCATGTTGACGGCAACTATGTCTATTATGGCGTGCGTGAATTTGGTATGACGGCGATCGCTAACGGTGTGGCATTGCACGGTGGATTTATTCCTTATACAGCAACTTTCTTGATGTTTATGGAATATGCACGCAATGCAGTACGTATGGCAGCTTTGATGAAACAACGTGTGATTCAAGTTTATACGCATGACTCTATTGGTCTAGGTGAAGATGGTCCAACTCACCAACCGATTGAGCAAGTGGCATCATTGCGTCAAACACCAAATATGTATACATGGCGTCCATGTGATACGACAGAGACTGCTGTAGCGTGGAAAATGGCATTGCTTAGCCAAAATGCACCAACTGCATTGATCCTTTCTCGTCAAAACCTTGCACCACAAAATCGTGATGCTGAGCAAGTTAAGGCGATTGAAAAAGGCGGTTATATCCTTGCTAAAGAAAAAAGCGAGCTTAAAGCAATTATTATTGCAACGGGTTCGGAGATTGATTTGGCAATGCAAGCTTATGCACAACTTGATGGCGTGCGTGTAGTGTCTATGCCATGTGCAGAATTGTTCAGCCAACAAGATGCAGCATACCGCGAGCAAGTGTTGCCAAGCACTGTGCGTGCTCGTGTAGCAGTGGAAGCTGGCATCGTTGATTACTGGTATAAGTTTGTTGGTTTAGACGGTAAAGTCATCGGTATGACCACATTTGGTGAATCAGCCCCTGCCAAAGATTTATTTAAGCATTTTGGTATTACTGTTGATGCAGTGGTTGATGCAGTGAAATCTTTGGTTTAATCATTGGTTTAATAAAAATCTTGATAAACTGATCATTTTCAATAAAACCAACTAGCCTAGACTGGTTGGTTTTATTTTTAGCTCAATTAAGCTGAGTATTCTTTATCATTTTAAATTAAAAATTCACGGCATTGATAGTGATAAATATTTCTTTATAAATCTATGATTATTAATCATGACAATAACGCAAAATGAAATTCTAAATAATGTTATTCTAAATCCCCACAGCCAAACACTTACTTTATTAAACACGAATTTTGAGCGATATGATGTTTAGTTTACAGCAGAAAAATTTATTCAATGCATTTATCGCATCAGTTCCTTTATCTTTGTCTGTTGTGCCGTGGGGTATTTTGTGTGGCACCTTAGGTATTCAAGCAGGCTTATCGCCTTTTCAGTCACAACTCATGTCATTAGCAGTGTTTGCGGGTTCTGCACAGCTGGCTGGATTAGCTATTTTTATGGCGGGTGCAGGTTGGTTATCATTAATTAATACCACGATCATGGTCAATGTTAGGCATTTACTCTATTCTGCGACTTATAAAGAATATATTTTACCGATGCCTTTTTATAAACGTTTTTGTTTCGCATTTTTGTTAACTGATGAAATGTTTGCTTTGACGGAAGAAAATACCAAACGTACTGGTGCTTTTGATTATACCTATGCGATGACAGTAGGTTTGACATTTTATATCTTTTGGAATATCGCTACATTTATCGGTATTTATGCTGCAAATTATTTTAAAAATATTGATAGTTTAGGTTTTGATTTTGCGATTGCTGCGACATTTATTGCCATGCTCATACCAATGTTAAAACAAAAAATAATGATTATTGTAACGGTAATCACCGCAGTGCTCTGTTTGATTTTGGAAATGATACATTTTAAAAATGCATTATTGATTTCAGCCATAGTCGGTATGTTTGTAGGTAGTATGCTCACAGACAAGCAAGGATATATCAATGACTGAATATTATAGTTTGGCAATTTTATTGATGACTTTGCTTACTTTTTATATGCGGTATGCATTTTTCTCACGTCTATTACCTATCAAAATTCCACCAAAAGTAAAGACTTTATTACTCTTCACTGCACCATGCGTACTGGCTGCCATGATTATCCCGATTATGTTCAAAGATACGCTGGCAACGCATTCTTTCGCTCAAAGTATTCATAGTGCCTACTTTTGGGCAAGTTTAGCTACGATTATATTCAGTTTGGTCATTCGTAATACTTTGGTGGTAATTGGATTAAGTATGGCAGTATTTTATGGCTTACGCTATTTTATTTTTTAAAATAAGTTTTGTGAATTGTGTTTAAAATAAAAAACCACCTTGCGGTGGTTTTTAGATTGTATTAAAACAAAATTAGTTTAATTTTGCAGTAACATAATCGATCGCAGACTGTACAGTAGTAATTGCGTTTGAATCTTCATCAGAAATGGTAATATCAAAATCATTTTCAAATGCCATTACTAATTCAACTAGGTCTAGTGAATCAGCACCCAAGTCATCCATAAAAGATGCTTCGTTTTTAATCTCATCCGCATTCAAACCCAATTGCTCAGCAACTGCTTTTTTAACACGTTGTTCGATATCGCTCACAGGAATTCTCCTACTCTGTTGTGGCGTTTAGATTGCCATTAAGTTTAAAACAAATTTCAAAAGAATAAAAGCATTCTTTTGTATTAGATGGTTTCAAAATCTTTCGAATACGACTTATCAAAAAATTTAAAAACACATATTAATTCATATACATGCCACCATTGACATGCAATACTTGACCAGTCATATAGCTTGCTTTATCGCTTGCTAGATAGCTCACCGCATCGGCGATGTCTTGTGCTTCCCCCAAGCGGTTGAGTGGTACTTGTGCGATCAGTTTTGCTTTGACATCATCACCCAAAGTATCCGTCATATCCGTAGCAATAAAACCTGGAGCGACACTATTGACAGTGATTTGGCGACTACCCATTTCTTTAGCAAGGCTACGACCAAACGCTTCCATACCTGCCTTAGCTGCTGAATAATTAGTTTGTCCAGCATTGGCAAAATGTGCAACCACCGAACTGATATTGATAATACGGCCAAAACGTGCTTTGGTCATGCCTTTAAGCACACGCTTAGATAAACGATATACCGCTTTGAGATGGATATTGAGAATATCATCCCAATCTTCTTCACTCAAACGCATCAACAAGTTGTCACGAGTAATACCAGCATTATTTACAAGCACTAAGACAGCACCGTATTTTTGTTCGATTGATGAGATAAGGCTTTCAATATTCTCTGCATCACGCACATCAAGCACCATACCTACGCCATTCTCTGCTAACTGTGTACTAATCGTATTAGCACCTTGCTCGCTGGTCGCTGTACCGACAACAAAAAAGCCATCTTGTGTAAATTGCTGTGCAATCGCTGCACCGATACCACGGCTCGCGCCTGTTACCAAAGCGATTTTTTTATCACCAACAATATATTCTGTCATAAGTTTACCCTTTCAAATGCTGTAAATGATTGACTGCATCACCAAAACGACTTGGTGTATCCAAAGGTAAAACTTGTTGTACAAAAGGCAAACGTTTTGCCAAATTGCTCAATACATTACCTGCACCACATTCTACCAAGTATTGGATGCCATGTTGTTCTAAATAAGATAAAGTTTGTGTCCACTGCACAGACTTATATAATTGTTCAGTCAATGCTTGTTTGAGTTCATCAGTATTATTTGCCACTTGCACATTGACGTTATGAATAACAGGAATTTTTGGCAATTGCCAATCAATTTGATTTAGGCTTTGTGCAAATTGCTGTGCAGTATCTTGCATCAAGCTACAGTGTGATGGCACAGAAACAGGTAATACAATTGCTTTTGCACCTTGTGATTTGGCTTGTTCGATTGCCACATTGACAGCTTGCGTTGTGCCTGCAATCACGACTTGACCTTTGGCATTAAAGTTTGCTGCATCAACTTGACCGACACCTGCATTTTTAGAAACATTTTGGCATAATTCAATAACTTGGGCATCATCCCAGCCCAAAATTGCTGCCATTGCCCCCTCGCCTTCAGCAACAGCTTGTTGCATCAATTGACCACGCAAATGTACTAATTTAACCGCATCTTGCAGAGAAATCGCTTCCGCTGCCACCAAAGCACTATACTCGCCCAAAGAGTGTCCTGCCAAATATACAGGCAAAATTGTGTTGTTTTCACGCCATGCACGCCAAATCGCTACACTTGCCGTCAGCAGTACAGGCTGTGTATAGGCGGTTTGATCTAACTTTTCACCTGATTGTGCGATATTCCACAAATCAAAGCCTAATGCTTGTGATGCTTCTGCAAAAGTCTGCTCAATCACAGGATAATGTTGTGCCAACTCTGCCAACATACCTACTTTTTGCGAGCCTTGTCCTGGGAAGACAAAGGCAACGGATGAATTGTTGAGTGCTGTCATATACGTTTCTAACAATCTTGATTTAAAATACTTGGTAAGATTAACAAGCAAATTCATATTCTGCTAGCATCAAAACTATCTTTATTTGCTCGAGTTAAAATTTTAAAATTCAAGCAATCTTGCAAAGTAAATATTTTCAATATATTGTTTTTTATCATCTTTTAAAAATTATTTCGGCAAAACTGCAATTTCTCACACACATTTAGAATTGCAAATCCGTTCAGATGTTAATTTTTGTAAAGTGATTTTTAATTGCATCATCATCAGATAATGCATTAAAAATCACAATTACCGATTACAAACGCTCTAAAATTCTTTGTGGAAAAGCTCTATCACGGAATAAATGCTCAATATCAGAGACTGCAAGATAGCGTTCTTTTTGTCCTTGTTTACCCAAAACTTTAAGTAAAACTGGAAACTCACCACGCATCAATAATTTATCGATTTTACGACGATGTGCTTGATTACGTACATAGTTGGCTTCTAACATACGGTCAATTTCTGTGGCATTTAACCCCAATTCTTGCTGACCATTTTGATCTATTTTAGGCGAAGCAAATCGCTTTAATCGCTCTAATTCTTGTGGCATATATACGGCTTCATGATTCAGTAAACGTGATCCTGTGCCTTTTTTATCAAGAATTTTACCTCGTAATTGGTTGAGTGCCACACCGTCGTTGACATTATGATAAATCTGTCTAGGGCTGAAACCGTGTGCTACGCTGGCGATGACTTTGATTGCTCTAGGTGATAATGGTTGTTCACCGTGATCTGCACCTTTTTCGATATGTGATACCGCATCGGCAATCTGCTGTAGGCTTGCGTTGTCATTATTTAAATCGCCACGTGCCACCAATGCGCGTAAAAATGGACAAGGATTGTTCGGTGAAACCGTGATTTCTTGTTGTGTAGCTGTGACTTGTGTAGCTGTATCTTGCTCTTGTTGATTGGCATTTTCACTTGGACGTTGTGTGATACTTACTGTCAAAGTAGGTGGTGTTGCGGTAGAAAGCATGTTTGAAGTCACTGTTACGCCGTTGTTACTGTTGTTATTTGGGGGGAATATCATATGCCATATTGTGCTCGATAAAATGTGTTTTGGTGTTGTTTTATAACATAGTTTTGAAGATTTGGATAACAGTAATTTATACCGATGAGTACATTTTTAAATTTTCTTCTTCAACAGGCTTTATCACGATGTTTATTTAATCGTTTATAATGCATCAATATCTACAATTGGAATAAATTCATACGCTACTTCTTCATAAGGATGGCTGGCATATAAGGCTTGTTTCACTTGCTTGGCAATATCTTTAGGAATAATGATTTCTACTCGCCATTCACTCAGCATTTCTAATTTATCCAATTCACCAATAAATGGCTTTGCACCACTGGTCGGCATAAATTGTCCCGTACCTAGTACTTGCCAAGCACCATTTTTTTAATTGCCCAACTGTCCTGCACCTGCATCAAATAATGCTTGTTTGGTGCTATCGAGATGACTGTCAGGTACATAATAAATTAATTTATACATTTTATTTTCTCACTTATCATGGTGTTTTTAGTCAGTTTGACAAATCGCCTGCCAAACTTTTAGACTATCGCTCATGGCTTTGACATTATGTGTACGCACGATACTCGCACCCTGTTGTACACACCACAAATGTGCCATACTACTGGCAATATCCCTGTCTTTTACATCAGCTTGATTGAGTAATTCACCGATAAAACGTTTTCTTGATAAGCCTGCTAAGATTGGATAACCCAGTTTATTTAATTGTTTACAATACTTCAATAATATTAAATTTTGATGACTATTTTTAGCAAAACCAAACCCTGCATCAATAATAATATGATGCTTGGCAATCCCAGCATTTAAGGCATCATCAATACGTTGTTGCAACTCACACAGAATTTCTGCCATCACATCTTCATATACTGCCAAACTGTTCATCGTTGCAGGTTCACCACGATTATGCATCAGAATTACTGGAATATTCAGTTCACGAGCAGTTTGTAATGCATTCGGACGTGTCAATGCACGCACATCATTCCAAATACTCGCCCCTGCTGCTACGGCTTGACGCATCACTTCAGGCGAACTGGTATCAATCGATAAATTAAGATGGTAAGGCTTCAAAGCTTCTACAATCGGCATAACCCGATCTAATTCTTGTTGTAATGATACTTCAGGTGCATTGGGACGTGTTGATTCACCACCAATATCAATAATACTTGCACCATCAGCTTGCATTTGTAATGCATGTTGTACTGCATTATCGATGCGTTGATATTCACCACCATCGCTAAAGGAATCTGGCGTGACATTTAGGATGCCCATAATCTGTGGTTGTGAGAAATCCAGAGTATTTTGATTATTTAAGTGAAGCTGTTGATGTGGTAATTGTTCTATCGTAAACATAATCATCTCACCAAAAAAGATTTATTCCAATAAAAAAATAACCGCATCGAAATACGGTTATTGATTGCAATTTTATACCAATAGATGCTTATTTTTTAGCATCTTTCTCAGCACCGCCACCAAATAATGGACCCATGCTGCTATTGCCACCCATTTTCTTTTGCATAGTTTGAATACCACGCAACATTTTATTAATACCTGATGGTGAAGAGAATTTTTTCATCATTTTCGCCATTTGAGCATGATGTTTGATGAGTTTATTCACTTCTTGCACATCTACGCCTGCACCTGCTGCGATACGGCGTTTACGGCTGGCATTCATTAAGTCTGGATCACGACGCTCTTTTAAGGTCATCGATTGGATAATCGCTTCCATTTTTTTGACATGCTTTTCAGGTTGGGCTTGTTCAATGGCTTGTTGCAAACCTGCACCATTCATACCCGGTAGTTTGTCTAAAAAGCCCATCATACCGCCCATGTTTTTCATTTGTTCAAACTGAGTCAGCATATCTTCAAAGTTAAACGAACCGCCTTTTTGCAGCTTTTTCGCCATTTTTTCGGCTTTATCACGGTCGATTTTGCGTTCAACTTCTTCAACCAAAGATAAAACGTCACCCATACCCAAGATACGTTGTGCCACACGCTCTGGATGGAATGGCTCAAGGGCATCCAGTTTTTCACCCATACCCAAGAATTTGATTGGCTTACCTGTAATCGCACGTACAGACAATGCTGCACCACCACGCGCATCACCGTCAGTCTTGGTCAAAATAACACCAGTCAAAGGCAAGGCATCATTAAATGCTTTCGCAGTATTCGCTGCATCTTGACCTGTCATGGCATCGACAACAAAAAGGGTTTCTGTTGGATTGACGGCTGCATGAAGTTCCTTAATTTCATCCATCATATCGCTATCGATGTGCAAACGACCTGCTGTATCGACAATCAATACATCTGCAAAATTAAGTTTTGCAACACCAATCGCACGTTGTACAATAGCAATCGGTGCTTCAGCGGCATCAGATTCAATCCATTCTGCACCCACTTCCGCTGATACAGTTTGTAACTGTTTGATTGCTGCTGGACGATAAACGTCAGCAGATACAGTCATGACTTTTTTCTTTTGACGTTCTTTTAAGAAGCGTGCTAACTTGGCGGCAGTAGTCGTTTTACCCGCACCTTGTAAGCCTGCCAACAAAATTACCACTGGTGGTTTTGCTGCCAGATCTAAGCTCTTGTTTGCCTCACCCATCATCTTGGTGAGTTCGTCATAAACGATTTTTACAAAGGCTTGTCCTGGTGAAAGCTGTTGTAATACTTCTTGTCCTAAGGCTTGTTCTTTAACTTTGGCAATAAAATCACGCGTTACAGGCAGTGCAACATCGGCTTCGAGCAATGCCATACGCACTTCACGAAGCGTGTCTTTGATATTGTCTTCTGTGAGCTGTCCTGTACCAGCTACATTGCGTAGACTCTGCGTGAGTCGGTCGGTTAATGTATCAAACATTGTCAATTCCGCTTAAAAAGGCTAAATTACAAAAAATCTTTCTCTGTATATGGTAGATGATTTTGTGCAAATATGCGATAGTAATCACAGTGAGACAAGCATATTGTTTGCTTTTTGCTACAAAGTCATCATCCTGGCGTTTATTATATCATCAAAAGGCGTGTTATGTTATTAAATGTTGCTTTAACTGTCATGGCGTGTGTTGCGTATGTGGTAGCGTTTTTGTATTTGTTAAAGCATTTTTTACAAAAAAGCCAGCTCAATCCTTTCTTACTGTGGTCGGTACTTTTTTCGGGTTTAATTTTGCATGGCTTAGTTTTAAGCATGAATATGATTCAACCGCAAGGTATCGACTATGATGTATTCAATCTGATTTCTTTTACTTCGGGTTTATTATTATTACTAGGCACGTGCTTTAGTATGTACCGCCCTGTGGTCTTTATGAATCTGATCGCCACGCCTGTTGCATTGATTGGTCTATTACTCGGTGAGCTGTTGCATAGCCCAACGCAAGTCATCCGCCAACAAGGCTTTGCCATCGATGGACATATCATTTTATCGTTATCCGCTTACGCTGTTCTCTCTATGGCAACGATTCATGCCATTTTGATTTGGTTACAAAACCGTGAATTAAAGAAAAAACAAGCCAAACGCCTCTGGGTCAATATTTTACCCTCATTACAAACTATGGAATCATTACTATTTGATTTAATTTTAATCGGTTTTATTTTATTGACCGCAGCACTAACTGTTGGTTTTTGTAATATTGAAAATTTCTTTGGACAACATTTAGCACATAAGACCGTATTTAGTGTCATGTCATGGTTAATTTACTTGGGCTTGTTGGTTGGACGTTGGCAGTTTGGTTGGCGTGGTAATAAAGCCATTCGTTTTAGCTTAATTGGCTTTGGCTTTTTAGCATTAGGCTTTATTGGTACGCAATTTGTATTGCAAGTTATTCTTATGCGAGCTTAATGCAATATCTATAAAAATCAAAATTTTAAAACATCATCGATTTTTTAGATTAAATTATACATATTTTTAGATTAAATTGAATATAAATCGCTCAATTTAATCTAAAAATTGTTATTTCCTATGTTCAATAATTTCTTAAGGATTATAAATTAAACCAAAGTGGATAATTATTACACAAATAATCGTAGTATTTATGTTGTTTAATCGTATTTTCCGTTTTTTTAGCCATGCAAAATAATCAAATTTACGTTATACTGAAGCCAGCACTCTGATGCTTCCTTTTAATCAATATAGTTATAGAGAGAGTAATTGACATGGTAGCCATTATCAATCAAACAATTCCTGAATTTTCTACTCAAGCATATGTAAATGGTGAGTTCAAAACCATCACTTCTGAAGACGTAAAAGGTCAATGGTCAATTTTCATGTTCTATCCACATGATTTTACTTTTGTTTGCCCTACAGAATTAGAAGACATGGCGAACCACTACGAAGAATTAAAAGGCTTGGGCGTAGAAGTTTATGCTGTTTCTACTGATACTCACTTTGTACACAAAGCATGGCACGATTCATCTCCAGCGATTGGTAAAGTAAAATACCCAATGCTTGGCGATGGTACTGGTAAAATCACACGTGGTTTTAACATCATGATCGAAGAAGATAACGCTGCTTTGCGTGGTACTTTCTTGGTTGACCCAGAAGGCAAAATCAAAGTTGCTGAAATCCATGACTTGGGTATCGGTCGTTCTGCAAAAGACATGGTACGCAAAGTAAAAGCTGCACAATACGTACGTGACAACGACGGTGAAGTATGTCCAGCTGCATGGGAACAAGGTCAACAAACTTTGAAACCAAGCTTAGACTTAGTTGGTAAAATCTAAGTTTTAAAGCGATTTATTGATCATTAAAATAAATCCTGCCCAAAGCTTTTTTAAGGCTTTGGGCATTTTATTTCTTTAAAAACCAGAATAAATTGAACAAAGAATGCTTTCTCAAACATTTTACATAGTGTATTGAAATGTAAAAATACCATCAAATAATGTGATTATCATCACAAAATACTAAATATTGAGTTTAAAATTTGTGTACTTTGTTAAAAATCAAGTAATTTTGCTTGAGAAATCAAAACAGTTTGCGTAATCTTACCGAACCAAAAACAACATGACATTCATGTATTCGGAGCATCCTATGAGTCTTCCACAAGTTGAATTAAATACCAATAAAGGTCGTATCGTACTTGAGCTAAATAGCGAAAAAGCGCCTAAAACTGTAGAAAACTTTTTACAATACGTTCGTGAAGGTTTTTATGACGGTGTCATTTTTCACCGTGTTATCGATGGCTTTATGATTCAAGGCGGTGGTTTTGATGAAAGCTTCCACGAAAAAACCACACGTGATTCTATCGAAAATGAAGCAGACAATGGTTTAAGCAATGAGTTGGGTACAATTGCAATGGCACGTACTCAAGCACCACATTCAGCATCTGCACAATTCTTTATTAATGTAAAAAATAACAGCTTCCTAAACCATTCTGGCAAAACAGTACAGGGCTGGGGCTACGCTGTATTTGGTAAAGTCGTTGAAGGTATGGACGTTGTAAATGCGATCAAAGCTGTACGTACAGGTAGCCGTGGTCATCATCAAGATGTTCCATTAGAAAATATCGTGATCGAATCTGCTAAAATCATCGCTGAATAATTCTCTACGAGAACGACTTTAAGCAATGCGACAGCTATTCATTTCAGATCTACATTTGTCTGAACACCAGCCGCTTTTAACAAGCGGTTTTGTGCGTTTATTACAACACTTTCAAACTGAACCAACTGAGTTATATATTTTGGGTGATTGGTTTGAAACGTGGCTAGATGATGCTGATCCAAGTGGATGGCTGTTGCCGATTGTCAAAGCCTTGCGAGATTTTACGCATCAAGGCAATCATATTTATTTTTTAGTAGGCAATCGTGATTTCTTACTGGGACAGCGGTTTTTGGATCGCTTTGATGGAAAACTGTTACATGAGCCTTATTGTTATCAATGGCAAGGTCTAAACTTTCGCCTAGAACATGGCGATAGCTTATGTACTGACGATGTAGATTATCAACGTTATAAAAAAACCATTCGCCACCCTATTAGTTTGGCAACATTAAAGGCTTTGCCTTTTAAAGCAAAAAAAATGCTCGCCAATCATTTACGCAATAAAAGTAAGCAAAATCAGGCTCGAAAAGCACCTATTGATGTCAATGCTGAAGCGGTTGCACAAGCCTTACATGAGTGTGATATATTGATTCATGGTCATACGCACCGCCCCGCCATTTATGCTTTAGATGAAAAAAAATATCGTATCGTCTTAGGCGATTGGCGTGAACAAGGCAAGCTTGGATCAGCGAAAATATTATTGTTAAATGATGGTCAATTATCATTTGAATTGCAAGATTGGGACTTTTCTTAAAATTAATTTTTACTTAGAATCTGATATTTACGGTTTGATTTTCTGCTATGAACGAATCTTTTTTTGAAATTGATGCACGTAATAAAGCTTGCCCTGCACCATTATTAATGCTAAAAAAAGCCTTAAAGCAACAGGCAGACCAGCAATTCTTTTTATTAAAAAGCACTGATCAAAATAGCATACAAGACATTCAACAGTTTTGTGATGTGCAAGGTTTACAGCTTCAAGCTATTCAACATCTTACTGATGAGATACATTTTTCGATCCAACGTCATTGAATAAATGAATATATTTCATTTTATTTAACGTTCAAAAGGCAACTTGATATTTGCTAAAATCGCCATATATCAAACTTTGTTATTGATCTGTCTATTCGCTTACACTTTGCAATATTTTTTTTAGCAATTTTAACGCATAATACGCTAGTCACACTTGATTGATGCTTTTCACAAATAGGATTTTTATATGTCATCGTCTGCCAAAAGCAACAATGCACTCATGCCTTTATCTTTATCCGCACCAGGAACTAACCTTGGTGCGTATATCAGCACGGTCAATCAAATCCCTATTCTCACCGTAGAACAAGAAAAAGAGCTTGCGGAGCGTTATTACTACGATCAAGATTTAGATGCTGCCAAAATGTTGGTCATGTCGCACTTACGCTTTGTTATTCACATTGCACGTAGCTACGCAGGTTATGGTTTACCGCAAGGCGACCTAATCCAAGAAGGCAACTTGGGTCTGATGAAAGCAGTCAAGCGTTTTGACCCAAACATGGGCGTGCGTTTGGTGTCATTTGCAGTACATTGGATCAAGGCAGAAATTCATGAATATGTGATTCGCAACTGGCGTATTGTGAAAGTCGCGACCACCAAAGCACAACGTAAACTATTTTTTAACTTGCGTAGTTTAAAAAAGTCCAGTAAAAAATTAACGCTTGCCGAAGCACAAGCGATTGCAGAAGATTTAAATGTAACCGCAGAGCAAGTGCTTGAAATGGAAGGGCGTTTGACTGCTTATGATGCCGCTTTTGAAGCACAAAGTGATGATGACGATGAAAACAGTCACTACACTGCCCCATCTCTATATCTGGAAGACAATCGATATGACCCTGCTCGTCTGGTTGAAGAAGAAGACTGGGAAGAGCAAAACAATAATGCCTTGTTAAACGCAATGGATAATCTTGACGATCGTTCACGTGATATCTTACAGCGTCGCTGGTTGGATGACAATAAATCGACATTGCATGAATTGGCAGCAGAATATAATGTATCTGCCGAACGTATCCGTCAGCTTGAAAAAAATGCCATGGAAAAAATTAAAGTGGCAATGTCTGCAGGTTAAACGATTTATTAGGCAATATAAAATAGGTTAAGTTATGCGTATTGCAATTGCGTCAATCAATTTGGCTTGTGCGATAATGCTCGGTGCATTTGGTGCACATGGTCTTAAAAATATCGCTGATGAACAGCAATTGGCTTGGTGGGCAACTGCTACACAATATTTTTTCTATCATGCTCTGGGTTTATTAGCGGTTGCTGTCTTATATCACGTGATTAAAATTATTAAAATCAATCTGATATTTAATCTGATGCAAGCAGGTATCGTTCTTTTTTCAGGATCGCTTTATCTTATGGCATTAGGTATGCCAAAAATGTTAGGAATGATTACGCCGATTGGCGGATTATGTTTTATTCTGGCATGGCTACTGCTAGCGGTGCAGGCGTTTAAATTAAAATTATAAATTTGGTCACTTTGATTTCATGTGACAATCATCTTTTGACAATTACTTTTTTAAATGTTAGCCGATAGATAAACGCTCATCTACCGGCTAGCAAGGCAAAATCTATTTCGCCTCTACATTTTGCTCAATCAAACCACGCACCAATTTGGCATCATTGGCAAATACCACTACTTTTTGTTCCAAGCTTTCGATATTTTGCGTATGTGCAGGACGTGGGATTGTGATTTGCCCTACAGCTTCAGTAATAGTTTCTGCAAACTTAGCAGGCAATGCCGTTTCCGCACAGACGATCACTTCGCCATCTTTACGCACGTCACGAGCGACTTTTACACCATCCGCAGTATGTGGGTCAAGCAAATCATTGTCACTCTCATATACTGCTTTGATGGTGGCTAAACGGTCGGCATGGGTAGATTTACCTGAGGTAAAACCATATTTTTGCTGTACATCACCCAATAAATCAGCCAAATCAAAACCTTTTCCGCTATTTACATCTGTCCAAAGTTCAGATAGTTTTTCACCATTTTTTTCTGTTAATAAGAAAATAAAACGTTCAAAATTCGATGCTTTTGAAATATCCATTGACGGGCTAGACGTCACATAAGTTTTGTCCGCAGTGCGTGGCGTATATTTACCTGTTTGGAAAAAGTCGTTTAACACATCATTTTCATTGGTCGCCACAATTAAACGGTCAATCGGCAAGCCCATTTCACGCGCGATATGCCCTGCACAGACATTACCAAAGTTACCCGATGGCACGCAGAAACTTACTTTTTGGCTGTTATTTTCCGTACTTGCAAAATAACCTTTGAAATAATACACGATTTGAGCAAGGATACGACCCCAGTTAATTGAGTTTACCGTACCTAGGCTATATTTTGCTTTAAATTCAGCATCTTGCTGTAAAGCTTTAACAATATCTTGGCAATCATCAAACATGCCTTCGATGGCGATATTATGAATATTTTTGTCCATCAAGCTATACATCTGAGCACGTTGGAATTCGCTCATTTTGCCGTGTGGTGACATCATAAACACTTCGATATTTTCTTTACCACGCAAGGCATATTCCGCTGCCGAACCTGTATCGCCACTGGTCGCACCGATGATGGTCAAGCGTTCGCCTTTTTGTTTCAGCACATATTCAAAGGCATTGCCCAAAAATTGCATTGCCACATCTTTAAATGCCAAGGTTGGACCGTTAGATAATTCTAAAATCTTGATGCCGTCTTTCAGTGTACGTACAGGCGTAATATCTGCTTTGCCAAAGGCTTGCACGGTATAAGTACGGTCGATAATGTCTTTTAAATCGGCTTTAGGAATGTCTGTCGCAAAGCGTTGCATGATTTCAAATGCCAAATCCGCATAGCTTAGGCTTCGCCATTTGTTCAGGGTGGCATCGTCAATCTGTGGGTAACTTTCAGGCAACATCAAACCGCCGTCTGGTGCTAAGCCCATCAATAAAACATCGCTAAATTGCATAGGGGCAGTCTTGCCACGCGTGCTTAAGTATTGCATAGGTATTCCAAAATCCTTAAAATCAAAATATTAGTGAAAAATTGCACAGCCACAACAGAATTAATCCTTCTAATTATGCAAATTTCACTTTAATCATTACATACCTTTATCATGCCAAAATCGATAAAAATTGTCTATCAATTTATTAGGGCGTGTTGACAATTAACGTAAATTGATTATTGTTGCAGCCAGATAGATATTAGCAGCAAAAGATTCATCGGTTTTCTCAGCACGCATCGCAATCTT
>NZ_JBHFHK010000013.1:0-43872 GCF_041928215.1 Hubeiibacter jixunmingi
TGGCGTTTAGATTGTATTGATACCCTGTTCTTCTATTTTATGTGGATTTGTGCCATTTATTAATTTCTTTTGCTATAGCAAGCAACCCATCACTAGTAGGGCTAAAGACCTTGGTTTGGCTGCAATGATAAAAGAATGAGGCATCTAAAATCCTTGTGTTTAAGATTGTTCTATTCATCAACAAATTATAAAGACTCATTTGACTTTAGCAAAGCAGTAAAAAAGCCAAAGCTTAAACTTTGGCTTTTGCTATACGATGCTACAAAAATAAATTAACGCTCTAAATATTGTAGCTTATCAGATTTGCCATTCCATTCTTCGCGGTCAGCAGGTTGGTCACCAATTTGCGTGATGTTTGGCCAAATCTGTGCCAATTCAGCATTCAGTTCAATAAAGACTTCTTGACCTTCTGGTAATTCATCTTCTGAAAAAATCGCATTGGCTGGACATTCAGGCTCACACAAAGCACAGTCGATGCATTCGTCTGGGCTGATGACCAAAAAGTTTGGACCTTCGTAGAAGCAGTCTACAGGACAGACTTCAACACAGTCTTGATATTTACATTTAATACAATTTTCAGTAACAACAAAAGTCATGGCAATCGTTATCCAATTTAAGCGGGATTCAAAGTGCTATTTTAAGGAAAAATCTGCAAACAACCAATCTTTTTTATTGATATAAATTATCAAAGCTGCTGTAAATTTGGGCATATCGATGATAATTTAGCTAAAAATGACTGTAAATAGGCAATTTTATATGTTTTTGAAGATTTGCTGATAAATAAAGCCAAAAAAATGCCCCAAGCAGAATCACTTTGGGACATTTTTTTCAAAGACGTTTGCGATTAAGATACAAGGCTCTTTTCAAATTTGACTAAGCTTTCTTGACCTAGACGCACAGTACGTTCAATTTGTGGCTGTTGAGCTTGGACTTGTTCAAAGTATACATCAGCTGTCACGATTGCATTGGCAAGTAAAGCCAGTTGCTCTGCATTCAAGCTTTGTTTTGGTTCGATGACTTTGCTCTCCAAAGTATCGGCGATTTGTTGGATATGGCTAGATAACTTTCTTGCTTCCATAAACAACAATGCACCTGAAACGCTTTGCAATAATTCTGGTACTGGGTACAAATCTTCGATTTCTTGTGTTTGAGCATATCGAACTACGTTGTCATTGACTTGTTGAAGGCTGATACGTGCCTCATTAGCCAAGACGTTTTGTGCTTCTTCCACTTTCGCCAAAGTGATTTTGGTGTTATGGAAATTTGACTTCAAGCGGTTAGGTGTGTAATTACGTTCAAGAATTTGCAAAGAGTTGGTTGCAAACAACAGAGAGTTGATCATTTCATTAGCATGTTTTGCATTTGAAAAATCAAGCTCATTATCTTTGATTTTTTGTGCTTGAGTATACAGTTCTTTTGCAGCATCATTGAGATTGATGACATCCAAGACACGTGCTGTTTCTTCAAGGCGTTCTAAAATAGCTTGACGCTCTTCGTCCGATAAGCCTGATTGAGACAGTTCAAGTTTGTGTTGGATTTCTTGAAGATATTCGCTGAGCAGAGAAACTACAGTCTGAACCGTATTCAAGTCTGGACCAAACAACTGACGGCTTAACACTTCGATTTGACCATCACTCAAAATTTCATCATTGATTGGTAATTGCTTACGAATCGCCAATGCTACATCGTCATCTTGGCTCAAGCAAAGACCTAGCACATCTGCATAGTCTTTTGATGTTGCAGAGAAAAGCTTAGGGTTTTGAAGGAAGCTACTTAATTGACGTTCGAAGTTGGTCAAAACGCGTAAACGTGGTTCAGTCAGGATAATATTGTCAAGATTTTCAAGTGCTAAACATGCAAAGCTCCAGTAAGGATGATTGCTCAAACCTTCTGATTTTTTTGTAGCATATTTTGCACATAAAGCAATCGCTTGGAAATCTAATTCTGTATCTTTGTTTTTTAAGATATTTAATAAACTAAGGCGATATAGACGGCTGACATATTGTGATTCAGGCAAATTCTCAATTTGTGGATGTTGAATACTAGGCAACATCGCTTCTAGGTGAGGTGCTAAAAATTCACCTTCACGGCTCAATGGTAAGCCCAAAGCCATCTCTAGACGATTCATCGCTGGTACTAAAAATTGTGGTGCTGTGGTTTCACCAACTGCCAAGAAATTCACATAACGTTTGATGATAATGGTTGCTTCACTCATCGCTGCAACGTCACTTTCTTTTAAAGTGTTTTGTTGAGAATCATCAATGACTTTATGCATCACTTTGGCAGTTAATTCTGTTAACTTACCAAGGTAGTTTTGTTCGATCAAACGAAAAACGTCAGCGGCTTGTTCTAAAGTAACCAATGCGTCATCAATACCAAAAGGCATAGAACCGTCTTCTACCAGACTAGTGACTGCATTTTCGACATTTTTAATGATATTTTCTATTTCTGGTTTGACAATAAGTAATGATGTCGAATCAAAATGAGTTTTGGATTGAGACATAGGTAAAGACCTTTCCTTTATTGATTGTTGCAAATGAGTGGATAGCCACTAACTTAAGTTACACGTTCGCTATACAATAGCATTATCTAGGTTTAAGATAAAGTAAATTGTATCACAAAAAATACAGAATTATCGCTTTTGATTTAGCTTGGCAAGTCATTTTCATCGGATAAATATTTAGCAAAAAGACTGGCTTTGCCTTGCTTCTTCGCAAATGTATCCAACCATGCTTGATGTGCCGCTAATTCCGCTTGATTCGGTAAAACGATTTTGCTTCTTTTAATCGACTGCGGCGTATTGCGCTGCTGTTGCTGATTTTGTCTTTGGTGATTTTGCTGAAATTGGTCGATATCCAAACTAACTTGACCACCTGTCATCGCCAAATAGACATCTGCTAAAATCTCTGCATCCAGTAATGCACCGTGGAAAGTACGATCTCGTTGTACGATTTCATAGCGTTTTACCAATGCATCTAAGGAGTTTTTTTGTCCTGCATGTTTTTGCTTTGCCATCGCCAAAGTATCGGTCACACGACACAAACTAGATAGTTTTGGCATACCTACACGGTCAAACTCAGCATCCAAGAAGTTCATATCAAAGCTGGCATTGTGTGCCACAATTTCAGCACCTTTAAGATAATCCTGCAAAACTTGTGCAATCTGCTCAAAAGTCGGCTTATCTGCCAAAAATTCATCACTAATACCGTGAATATTTGCGGATTCTCCCACTTCTTTAAGTGGATTGATATAAATATGAATAGAGCTACCAGTCAGTTTACGATTAATCATTTCTATCGCACCCACTTCAATGATGCGATCGTCCTGATTATAATAAAAACCTGTGGTTTCTGTATCCAGTATCAACAGACGTTCACCCTGTAACTGCTGCGTTGCAGGCGTAATATGGATGTGCGATTGCACTTCTTCTGGGCTGAGTACAGTATTTTTGGCTTTGGTTTTCTTACGTGTTTTTTTTGCTTTTTCTGTGACTTCAGTGGCGTCTTGATTGTCATCTGTGATGTGTTGATTTAAGCTGACATTTTCAACATTTTCAACATTTTCAACATTTTCAACATTTTCAACATTTTCAACATTTTCAACATTTTCAACATTTTCATCCAAGCCAAAGGGATCGTTGAGCAGCCAGTCATCCTGATCTTGCAACGAAGTTTTTACTTCAACACGAGTTGGTGTAGGTGATGCAATATGAGAATTTTCAATTTGATCTGCACCTTGATTGGCTAAAGCATCAGCACGCTCATTACCAACATGTCCAGCATGCCCTTTGATCCAATGCCAACTGATTTTTCGACCCTGACAGGCATGATCTAGTGCTTGCCATAAATCTGGATTTTTGACGTCTTTCCAGTTTTTTTTCTTCCAACCATCGATCCATTCTGTGATACCACGCTTGACATAATTGGAGTCGGTATAAACAAGTAGTTCGATGTCTTTTTCGCAGGCAGATATTCCTTTGATGGCTGCGGTCAGCTCCATACGATTATTTGTAGTTAATTTTTCACCACCACATAAATGATTGATTTCTTGCTCTGTATGATCGCAGATTGAGACCCCCCAACCGCCAACGCCAGGATTACCACGACAAGCGCCATCAGTATATAAAATAAGCTGTTTAGCCATCTTTCTCTCAAATTTTTAGCAAGATAATGCCGATATTGTATTACTTTTTTGAAAAATCGGCTATCTATAAACAAGTTTGACAGATCTTTATGTAACAAAATGCAGATCAATGAAGTGGTTTGCAATCATTATTTCTAAACTGTCGCTCTTATGATTTGTCTTTATTTCTTGATATTTTTTATTTTATTTTACTGATAGTTAGCGATTTGGGTTAAGTTAATAAAGTTATACACAATACTAAAATTTGTGTAAATTATGTGCATTGCTTAACAATCCATATCCTGTGTTCAATAAAAAAGATGTTTGTATTTGGTGATAACTGTTTTAAAATACCGCCAATTATTGCGAAAAATTTGGATTCTTTATGCGATCAAATAATTCATTTGCACCAAACTCAAACACAGCTAAAACATTACGCTTTACATTTTTGACTGCATCTTTAGCATCTATGGGTTTATTGGTGGGTTGTAGCTCGACACCAAGTACAGCGAATAAAGCACAGACGAAACGCGTCCCTGTAGCACAAACCACTACTGCTAACACAGATGTAGATATTGATGCTGAGCTACTTGATGCCGATAGCTTTGATGGATTAGAGAGTTTATTGTACGCTACAGATATGCGTGCGGTAGAGAATGATCGCTTACAGATTTTACGCCACGGTGATGTATGGAAACGGATGACCGTTGGTTTTAAAATGGATTTAGACAATACCAATTCACGTATTAGTGCACAGCGTAGTTGGTTTATCAGTCGTCAGCCGTATATTGACCGCTTGAGTGCGCGTGCCAGCCGTTACTTGTTTTATACTGTACGTGAAGCTGAGCGTCGTGGTATTCCAACCGAATTAGCATTGTTACCTGTTATTGAAAGCTCGTACGACCCAGCAGCAACCAGTGGTGCGGCAGCAGCAGGTCTATGGCAATTTATCCCGAGTACTGGACGTATTTACGGCTTACGTCAAAGTGATATGTACGATGGGCGTCGTGACGTGGTGGAATCAACACGTGCGGCATATGAGTTTTTGACTTCTTTATATAATCAATTTGGTTCTTGGGAATTGGCATTGGCTGCATATAATGCTGGTCCTGGTCGTATTCAACAAGCGATTAACCGCAATGCCGCAGCAGGTTTACCAACAGATTATTGGTCATTACGTTTACCAACAGAAACGATGAACTATGTACCACGTTTCTTGGCAGTTGCACAAATTGTTAAAAATCCAAATATGTTCGGTGTGACTTTACCACCGATTGCAAACCGTCAGCATTTCCGTGAAGTGACTGTACCTGGTGCGATTGACCTTGATGAGTTGGCAGGTTTGACTGGTCTAGAGCGTAGTGAATTATATGCTCTAAACCCTGCACATCGTGGTAATTATACTGATCCATTGGCGCCGCCACGTGTACTCATTCCAAACGATGTTGCACTGTCTGTTGATAAAAAGATTGCGAAGATGCGTACAGTATCTGGCACAGGCGGAATGTGGACTGGACAAGCAAGCTTACCTGCCTATACTCCTACAGTTGTACAAAATAATCTACCTACTGTACCATCTACTGTTACAACATCCATTGCAACAGTAACTACACCTGCTGTGAATACGCCACCAGTGAGCGTAGTCAATCCTAGTCGTCCAGTCGTTGCGAATAATGCAACTGTAATCGAAGATCCTTTGGCGACCAAGGTGAGACCAGTAGATATCAGCACTATCCAAACACAAAATATGATGGATGATTTGCTAGAAGGTGGCGAGAAACAAATCACTTATGCTTATCCAAAAGCGGTGGCAGAATCTATCGTAAAAGAAGAAAGTGCTACCGCAAGACAAGCAAGTGCACCTACAACTGCACAGAACAAAAAAGCTGTAGCAGAAAGTAAAAATGATGTCTTTGTTGCTGTGCCTCAAGGTAAACGAGATGTGTATACTGTACAAGCTGGTGATACACTATCTATCTTGGCGACACGCTTTGGTGTCAATATGCAAGACTTGGCACGTTGGAACCAAATCAGTATCAATGGCAACTTGATGGCAGGCACTCGTTTGTATGTATATAATGCCAAATCACCTGTCAATCCAGCCCCGATACGTGGCGATCGCTATGTGGTCAAAGCCGGTGACACATTAAGCTCAATTGCACAACAAGCCAATATCAGTATGGCAAAATTGGCAGAGTGGAACGACATCAGCAATGGCCGTGTACAACGTGGTCAAACGCTTACTTTGGTAGAGCCTAAGCGACCAGCTGCTCCTGCAACAAATAACGCTCCAGCGACACGTACACCAACAGATAGCTATACTGTAAAACGCGGTGAAACTTTGCAAGCGATTGCCAATCGTTTCAGTATGTCTACAGCGGAGTTAGCAGCATTAACACCAAGCATTAATGCAAATACTCGTCTTAATGCAGGTCAAAGAATCAACGTGCCAAAGCAACTGGTTACAGCCAATGCACGCGAAACCAAGACCAAAACAACCTTGACAGGCTATGAACGTTTAACTGACTATAAAGTACAGTCGGGAGAAACATTGCAAAGTTTGGCAAGAAAGTTTGATTTATCAGTACAGACTTTGGCAAGTTTGAATAAGATAAGCACTACTGCACGTCTGCAACGTGGTCAAAGCCTAAAAGTGCCTGTAGTGGCAATTCCAAGTAACCGTGCAAATGCATCTACACCACCACCACCAACAGCTACGACACGTAACAACAGAGCTGAAGCTGATGCAAGAGCCAGTGACACTAGCACCAGCACCGCATCACGCTATCGTGGTGCAACAGAAAGCTACACTGTAAAAGCAGGTGAGTCACTCAACAGTTTGTCATCACGTTATAAGATTTCTGTTAGCCAATTGGCAGACTTAAATAATCTCAAAGCCAACACGGGTCTGCGTGTAGGACAGACTATCCGTGTGCCTAAACTAACGCAAAGCTATACTGTAAAATCAGGCGATAATATGATTCGTGTTGCACGCCAATTTGGCATTAGTGTTGCTCAACTTGCTGAAATGAATGGCTTAAAACCAGACAGTAACCTACAACGTGGTCGTACAATTACTGTACCGAGCAAATAAGCGGTCTATATGCTACAATCGAAAAGGGTTTGTTCGCAAACCCTTTTTATCATTTCTAATCAATAATTTTGTATGGATTAATTATCTTGAAACTTATTCTCTCCAATTTTAAAAATAAAAGGTAATATGTATGTTAAAAAATTCCCAATATATTATCTTATTTTTAACTGTTTTTATTCAGACCAGTTTATTTGCTGAAGTTCAAGATTATCACTATATTGCACTGAATCAACAGCCACTTTATCTCAATCAGACAAGTTTACCCTATGCCAATCCTACTGCACCCAAAGGGGGAGAGATTCGTTTTTCGGTACTTGGTGGCTTTGATAATCTCAACAGTATGAATGGTCAGGGTAGTGCGGGCGAAGGTGTCCAGCATCTTTACGATAGTCTGATGCAAGGCTCTCGTGATGAATCAGGTGTAATGTACCCTTTGCTGGCAGAGAAAATCAGCTACGATCCGAAGCAACCTAAATTTGCAGTATTTTATCTTAACCCGAAGGCAAAATTTAGTGATGGCAGTCCTGTAACGGCGGAAGATGTCGTATATACTTTTCACACTTATCTGAAAGATGGTGCGATGGGATTAAAATTATATTTTGCTGATATTGAAAAAATCACTGCTTTAGATAAAAGTCGTGTACGTTTTGATTTTAAAACTGATAAAAACTTAGATATGCCAAAAATTGTAGCTGGTATTTCTATTTTTTCTAAAAAAGACTTAATCAATCGAGAAAAAAATCATATTCCATTTACTCAATCTAGCCTGATTGCACCAATCGGTAGTGGTGCATATATGCTCGGTCAAGTTAATGCGGGTCGCAGTATTGAATACGTGCGTAATCCAAATTATTGGGCAAAAGATCTGATGCAAAATCGGGGGGCTTATAATTTTGATAAAATTAAATATTTTTATTTTCGAGATGATACGATTGCCTTTGAAGCTTTTAAAGTCAATGATTTTGATGTTCAGCAAGAAAATATTGCCAGACGTTGGGCAACGGCTTATGATTTTCCTTTAATGCAAAATCATCATATTAAAAAACTGAGCTTTACCCGACATTATCCGATTGCGACACAAAGCTATATTTTCAATACACGCCGAACACCTTTGGATGATATTTATTTTCGTCAAGCGTTAAGCTACGCCTACGATTTTGAATGGCAAAATAAGACTTTGTTTTATGGACAATATCAACGTTTACAAAGTTATTTTGATGGTAGTGAATTGGCAGCCACAGGTACACCAAGTGATGAAGAATTAGCTATTTTAAAGCCATTATTTCCTCGACTTGAAGGCCTACAACGTCGTGCAATTTTATTGCCATGGAGATATCCTATTTCTGATGGCAGTGGTTTTCATCGCTATCATTTAATGGTGGCATATTTCTTACTCAAAAATGCAGGCTATCAATATAACTCACAGGAGCAATTATTAGATAAATCAGGGCAACCTATTCAGCTTGAATTTTTAATTGACGATGATAATTTACAACGTGAAATCATGGCTTACGCACGCAATCTAAAACGTTTGGGCATTACATTGCTTATTCGAAAAGTAGATACTGCACAATATAATGAGCGTAAAAAGAATTATGACTATGACTTAATCAATAATATTTTGCCACAAAGTTTAAATCCAAGTAGTGAACAATCACGCTTTTGGACAACAGCCTCTGCATTACAAGCAGGTAATTATAATTATGCTGGAATTCGGTCACCAGAAGTTGATTTAGTTGTACAGCGTTTAATCCAAGCCAAAGATCGTAATGATGTGATTACCACTACCAAAGCATTAGATCGGTTATTGCGTTCGGGTTATTATCAAATTTTGACTTATGGTAATCCAAATACATGGTATGCATATTGGGATAAATTTGATTATCCAGCAGTTGCACCAAAGCTAAGCTTAAGTTTTGATTATTGGTGGTATAATGCTGATAAAGCAAAACAAATTAATCAGAAGCAAAATGATAATGGTCTTTTAATGAGATAATATGATGCAAAATTATATCGTAAAAAGGCTATTATTTATTATACCTACCTTGGTATTGATTTTGGGTTTAAATTTTTTAATTATTCAGCTTGCACCAGGTGGGCCAATAGAGCAAGCAATGCAACGTATTGCTTTATTTCAAAATCAATATGGTGTAGATTATCAAGTCAATCAATCTTTACCAAAAAATAGTGCAATCTCACAAGGAATACCAGTCGAAACACTAGATAAATTAAAACAATATTATGGCTTTGATCAAAGTTTATCACAACGTTTTTATATGATGTTAAAAAATTATTTTAGCTTTAATTTTGGAGAAAGCTTTTTTTTAGGTAAATCAGTAAAAGAGCTCATTTTACAGCGTTTACCGATTAGTTTTGCACTAGGTTTTTTGAGTTTAATTTTTATATATAGTATTGCCATACCACTAGGTATTTACAAAGCCAAATATCATCAAACAAAACGTGATCAATTTTCATCATTATTATTGGCAATGTTATATGCGATTCCAAGTTTTGTGATTGCATTATTGTTACTGATTTTATTTGCCAGTGGACAACATTGGCAATGGTTTCCATTACAAGGCATGATGTCGGAGAGTTTTTCTGAATTAACACTATTAGGTAAAGCAAAAGATATATTATGGCATTTGGTTTTGCCAGTATTTGCAATCGTACTCACAAGTTTTGCCAGTTTAACCTATTTGACAAAATATGCTTTTTTACAGGAATTTTCAAAGTTATATGTCAAAGTTGCATTAGCAAAAGGATTGACTGAACAACAAGTTTTATATAAACACATATTTCGAAATGCGATATTATTAATTATTGCCACTTTACCAGAAACTTTATTGGCATTGTTGTTTGCAGGAAACGTATTTGTAGAGATTGTATTTAATATTCAAGGTTTGGGTTTATTAGGCTTTGAAGCGATTGTACAGCGTGATTATCCAGTCATTTTTGCAACATTATATATTTATACTTTACTGGGATTGGCTTTAAAGTTATGTGGTGATATTTTATATCATCTGATTGACCCGCGTATTGATTTCGATGTAAGGGCATAGGACGTATAAATATGTATAATAATATTCATATCAAGCCACAATCAAGAATAAAAAGATTTTGGATGAATTTTAAAGAAAATCGATTGGCGATATTATGTGCAGCATTATTTGCTTTGATCTGTTTATTGAGTATCTTAGCACCAGTGATTGCAAATGATAAACCAATTATTTTGAAATATCAGCATAGTTATTATTTCCCAATCATCAAAAATTACCCAGAAACCACATTTAATGGTGTGTTTCCTACTATAACCAATTATCAAGATCCCGTGATTCAGCACAATATTTTAAAGCAGGGTTGGATGATATTTCCACCATTACAATATGCTGAAAATACTGCTAATTTGCAGCTCAATCAACCTGTGCCATCGCCACCAAGCTCGCAAAATTTATTGGGTACAGATAATCAAGGGCGAGATGTATTAGCTCGGCTTTTATATGGCGTGCGATTATCATTATTTTTTGCAGTGACTTTGACAATATTATCTACCATAATCGGTATTGTTATTGGTGCATTACAGGGTTATTTTGCAGGTTGGTTGGATTTAATCGGTCAGCGATTGATTGAGATATGGTTAGGTTTGCCATATTTATTTATTATTATGATTATAGTCAGTTTATTCCGCCCGAGTCTTTGGATATTCTTTTTGATTATGCTCAGTTTTAATTGGATGATTGTAGCAAATTTAGTACGTACAGAAGTATTAAGAATTCGAAAATATGATTATATTCGCTCGGCTCAAGTTTTGGGTTTCTCAAATACAAAGATTTTATTCTCACATATTTTACCCAATGCATTAAGCTCGACCTTGTCCCAGCTACCATTTTTATTTACAGCACAGATTACTGCAATCACCGCTTTAGATTTTCTAGGCTATGGTTTACCTGTTGGTTCGGCATCATTAGGGGAGTTACTGCAACAAGCACGTAATCATTTGGATGCACCATGGTTAGTATGGTCATCATGTTTGACCTTATTATTGATTTTAACTTTATTGATTTATTTGGGTGAAGCTTGCCGTGATGCTTTAGATCCACACCAATATAAAACTCAACATCATCATGGGGAGTATAAATAATGAATGATAAAATACTTAGCGTAAAACATTTAAATATTCACTATGCTGATAGACAGATTTTAAAAGATATTGAGTTTGAATTATATCGAAAAAAGTGTTTGGCTATTGTTGGAGAGAGTGGCTCGGGTAAATCAGTATTGGCTTTGGCACTGATAAGATTATTAGACAAATATTTTAAAGTGTCAGGTGAAATGATTTTTTATCCGCATAATATAGCGGAGAATATAGATTCTGTTGCCCATCATCAACCTCAAGAGATGGATTTATTGGCATTGTCAGATGGTGAGTATTATTGTATTCGTGGTGAATCAATTGCGATGATATTTCAAGAGCCAATGACGGCATTAAATCCTGTGCAATCTGTGCAACAAGCGATTATAGAAATATTTAAAAAAAATCATTTACCCAGACACCAATACCAATCCGAATTATTAATCTTATTACAAGATGTAGAATTATGTTCAACGCAAGATAATATTGCAGATATTCAGCATTTATTAACATCTTATCCGCATCATCTTTCAGGTGGACAAAGACAAAGAGTAATGATTGCGATGGCAATTGCTAATCGTCCAAAAATATTGATTGCTGATGAACCAACCACTGCATTGGACACTCAATTACAAATGAATATCTTAAATTTATTAAAAAAACTACAAGATAAATATCAGATGGCAATGATATTAATCAGTCATGATTTGAATTTGGTACGTGATTATGCTGATGATGTTTTAGTGATGCAGCAGGGTAGTGTTGTTGAATATGGCTCTTGTGAAAATATATTTTACCAACCAAAGCATCAATATACGCAACATCTACTGGATATTGATTTTGGAAAGCCGATTTTTAATTCAAAATCTAATGGTCATCTGATTTTAGAAATCAAAAAATTAAATATCCAATATCCAAAACATAAAACTTGGTTTTGGCAAAAAAATCATTTTTATTCTATTCTTAATCAAGCAAGTTTGGTTATTTGTCAAGGTCAAGCAGTAGGTATTATCGGTGCAAGTGCATCAGGTAAAAGTAGTTTAGCTTTGGCATTAATGCGGTTGATAGATAGTCAAGGTGAAATTTTATTTTATTTGGATAAAGAAAAGCATATTGATTTAAATCAGTTAAGCCAAAAGCAATTACGCGTTTTACGCTCACAGATACAATTGGTTTTTCAAGATCCTTATGCCAGTTTAAATCCACGCCATACTATCGCAGAGCTGATTTTGGATGCTTATATTTACCATCAGCCAAATCGAGAGAGTGGGCAAGATTTGGAACAACTATTACAGCATCATCTTGAGCAAGTGGGCTTAAGTTTAGATTTACAGCATCGTTACCCACATCAGCTTTCAGGTGGGCAAAGGCAACGTGTAGCTTTGGCAAGAGTATTGATTCTCAAGCCAAAATTGTTGATTCTAGACGAACCGACCTCGGCATTGGATCGGCATCATCAATCAGAAATTATTCAACTACTTAGACATTTACAACAAACCGAACAGTTGAGTTTATTGGTAATTAGCCATGATAGGGTAGTGATTGATGCTTTATGCGATACCGTTTATCAATTAGAAAAGGGTCAATTATCGCTACAAGCACCGTTTTAGAGAAGCTTATCAATTACAGACGTTTAGCACGGCTCATGCAAGTGGTATAACGCTTATTGACATTTTCTGCATACCAATTGGTCTTTAGATCTCTAGATACTTTCGGACCTGTAATTGCGACTTGTGGCATGATGGCATAAGGTGCATTTTTTTTGAATTTTGCCTCATATTTTAGCCGTATATATTGATATGTTGCAGTATTTTCAAAGTCTTGCGTTTTTTCCGTTTTGAGATCACGGCGGATGGCAATCGGATTTGGTGCATTAGTATCTTGTGAAAAATAGCTCATCAAAACATCTTCAGTAGTGCTTTTTTGTACCAATGGATCACCGCCTTTATCATAAAGCAATAAATCACCATCAAGGTCTAATTTTACCCCAGTTAACTGCGATAACATCTGCTGAAATGATGCATTTCGACTCGAATACATGCCTGCATTATAATCGGCAAAACGGTATAAAGGCTTATCATATTTTGCTTGATAGAGCATTAGACGATGAATGCCATAATATAAACCGCCATTGCGTGTATAAAGGTCATCACGCAATTGATTGACATTCATCATGTTACGCTTATGGGCTTTGGCGTAATCGATATGTACTTGCATTGACCCTAAAGTACTGACTGGATTGAAATTTTCAGCAATATCTTGCCCGACCAATTTGGTGATGTTGGTCAATAAATTCACCTTATAAGTCTTGGTATAATAATCAAACATTTCTCGATAAACCATGTCAAGTTCTTGTTCAGTTTTGACACGGCTGATTTGTTTGAGATAACTATTTTCAGGAGTGGGCTTGGTGTTGAGCATATTTTCAAAATAGCCACCCATGGTGCTACCCAGTTTTTCATCAAGTTGTTTTTTGATTTCTTTGACCGCAGTTTGTCCTAGACCTGATACTGCAGGACTGGCATTAAAGTTAGATTCTTGGTCAATGATAGCAATGATGGTACACATATTTTCAGCATTAACAGGGATTTTAAACTGTTTGCTGATATTGATCATATCACTTGCCCAAGCCTCTTTGTCTTTACGTGCAGGCATAATCTGACTGACTTGTTTGACACTGAGTTCGTTGCTCTCTTCACTAAACACATTGCGATCACAACCTGCTAATAATATAGTCAGGCTAGAGAGCAAAAATACCGAACGCATTGCACTTTTCATTGCACAATATACCTAAAAAAGACAGAGAAAAAAGACCCAGCTAGCTTATGCTAAAACTTAAGCAGCAGCTAGTCTGGGATTGTATGATTTTTTTATAATTATGATGAAATCTAGACGAAAATGAGGCAATAAACTATCATCTACATAATCAATAAAGTATACCGTTAATTTCGCTGGCTACACCTTTACTTTCATCTTCATCGTCGATGGTCGTACCATCTTCATGCCAGCCTTTGACATTTATTTGCTCATCATCACTGTCAAGATCATAGCTGACAGCACGTTTGCCATTTTCATAGAAATAATCATAATGCTTGGCTTTTTGAATAATGGCTAATTTTCCTGATGGATAGTAGGTAAAAGATTGCCCGATCAGCTCACTATTTTCATAAGTAGCACGACGTGACACAGTACCATCTTTGTAATACACAACAACAGCACCGTGCGAACCTAAATTGTTAAAATTACTCAGACCTTCAAAACTTGAAAACCACATAGGGTCAGTTTGCTTGGTATGATTGGCATACATATCTTGTACCAAATAATGTCCTGCAAAATTACGTCCCAAAAGCACGCGATAATAACCGTCTTCGCTCAGTTTGTTTGAGACTTCACCATCTGCATCAAAGTAGTACAAAATAGGTTGCGTTGTACTGGTTTTGTATTGGCTTAAATCTGTCGTGCTTGCTGTTGCTGTAGTATTGGCAAAAACTTGTGTAGTAGAAAAAGCAGTAACGCTTAAGCCTAAAGCTAAAATGATTTTTGCCAAGTGATGGCGGTTGTGAGATAAAAATAAATTTCGCATCATAAATTCCTTGTGTTATTAATGAACAAGACAAAGTTAAACAGTTTATTCATCAGGGTTTTCGCACTACAACTTGTTGTAGTGATATCAGATTAAGAATAGCCTTGCATACTTTTTTCGATATCGTTAACGATCGTATCTATGTCGTCAGTTTTTTGACCTTGTTCGTCCCATGCCTTATAAGATGTAACTTCATTATTTTTGTAATTGACTTCTGCAGCAGGTTTGCCATTACGATAGTAGTAACGATGCTGTTCTGTTGAACCTTTATTTGTGATTCGCATCATCAATTCGCCTGTTGGATAAAACTGCTGTCCTTCACCAACTGCCTTGCCACGATTATAACGCTGAGTTGATTTGACTTGTCCATTATTGTAGTAATTTTTTAGCTCACCATGCACATGATCGCTACCAAACTCAAGCAATCCTTCCGCTGAAAATGACCAAATGGGCTCCATTTGTTTTTGCTGACTTTTCACAAAAAAATCTTGTATCAAATAATGCCCTTGCGAATTGCGTCCAAGCAATAAACGATAGTAACCTGTCTCACTTGGTTGTTGCTCCAGTTCACCTGCTTCATCAAAATAAGCGACAATGGCTTGATTTTTATACACTTCACTGCCAGCGATTTTTTGATTGACAGCCACTTCAGCTGGTGCTGCCATAGCCAAACTTGATAAACCTAACGCCAAAGTCAATACCAGTGTTTTGCGAGTTATTTTTAACATACGATACCTTTAAATCAGTTTCTATCCGTTGTTGTTACTGTGATGTATTATGCAATAGTTTATAAAAAAAGCAAATTATATTAGAACTATTCTGCCCTAATCGCATTGTATTTGCTGTCCTACATAGTGCTTTAATCCTTGTAATAACAAATCTGGGATGATCTTCGGTTGATATTGTTGTAAAAATGGTAAAAATACTTTTGCATCTCCTCCTGTCAAAATCAACTGATAATCTTGATGTGCTTGCATGACGTATTGAATTGCACCAAGCAAATTCAATAAGATGCCATGGTGTACTGCGTCACTTGTATTGCGACCAGTGTTTAGATTATCAAAAGCTTGTGCTGGGATTTTGATACCTTTTGTACCTTGTGTGAGTGCATCACGCTGTAAATATAAACTTGGTAAAATATATCCTCCAAGATGTTGATTGTGATCAAGTAGATCGATGGTAAGAGCTGTACCACAACCAACAATACAATATTTTTTAGGTAGTCGTGTCATCGCGAGTACTTGCAACCAACGGTCAATCCCTAGCTGTTTTGGGTTGTCGTAGCCTGTAATGAGATTGGCATATTGTGCATGCACTTGAGCAAAATAAATCGGTGTATTTAAGATGCTGAGTAATTGTTCTATACGCTGATTGGTTTTTGGATCTAATACGGATGAGATACCGATGCTATGAATATTGAAAGCTTGAAAATGCTTCATCAAGCCAAGTAGTAGATCTACAGGTGATTGGAGATGTAACTCTGCAATATACTCTATGAGCTCATCATTGCTGTTTGTGAGCCAATATTTCAATCGTGTATTACCCAAATCAAGCCAAAGTTGACAAACCGACTGTTGTACGATGGCTTGTTGGGCAAGGGAAATATATTCTGGCATAGCATAGACCTGAGTAATAAAAAATAAAAATCTTCAAACAGCAAATTAAAACAAAAACAGCCTACCATTAAACCAAAAAATTAATCATTTACCAAGCTCAATCGCCCATCATAACAACGTATGACGTCCTGTTCGCTGGTTTTTATACGCATTGCACCCGTGTCATCAATACCTAAAAACTGACCAACGATATGCTGTGTTTGTCGCTGTACTTGAACCTGCTCACCCAAAAATGCGGCAATTTTATTGAATCGCTGTGCTAAGTTAGGACTGTCTTGTTCAAAGTTGATCTTGGCGAGCATAATTGCCTGATAGATTTCTACAATAAAATCATTCAAGTTGTTTATAGATAGACCTAGCTCAGCTAAGCTGGTCACACTTTGTTGAATATCCTGATGGTGTTGGATGGCAAAACGATTCATTCCAATACCAATAATGATAGGTTGAGTGCCCAACTGCTGATTAAATGCCAAAGGCTCAATCAACATTCCTCCCCATTTGCCTAGCGGGCTATATAGGTCGTTTGCCCACTTCAATTGAATATGCTTTTGGTGTTTTAATCTTTCTAGACTGGGCATATCGAATAATTGTAAACCACATTCTAAAGCAAAGCGTCCGTCCAAGCGACATTCTAAAGGCAGTAAGATACTCAAAAATAGATTGCCTTGTTCGGAGTGCCATGTCCGATGCTGTTGTCCACGCCCGTGCGACTGTTGATGACTGACGATTATGGCAGCACTGATGTCCTGATCTTTTGATAGGGATAATGCATCATTATTAGTAGATTGGGTAGATGTTAAATATATTATTTTATCTGGAAAAGGTGAATTATTAATATATCTTTCTTGATATCTAAGAAAAGATTGATATAACTGAGCTTGTGCAATCAGATCTATATTTTTAGCAAAGAGCGTAGATTGTAGGCAAGCGATTTGACTAGTTTGGGAATGCATGAGATTTGGCTATAAAATGATATTGATTATAATATCACTTTTTAAAAAAATTAAAATCACTGAGTAGATATTTTATATTTAGTATAGGTAAAAAAATAATATAATAAATAGACAATTATGTTTAAAAAAATGATACAAATAATGACAAAATTTGTCACTAAAAAACGATGAATAACTTTCTAAATTTCAAAGATGATTGTAATTTAAAATGTATTTATGATTTAAATGTAATTCAAATTTACAATAAGAAAAAAATTGTGTAATTTTTTGCCAATGATTTTTTGACGACAAGATTGTTTTTTGTGCTAAGAATGTAGATTAAATGTGAATTGTATCGCATTTTACAAAAAAAAACTGAAAATCGATTAATTTTTGCATGTATGGTTAAAAAGTGACAAATTTCGCCATTCGTAATGCTAGATGTTTGCATAGTTTTTGTCTAGAATAGCGCGATTCCGAGCCGGTTTGGAATGGGCCATATTGTTTCTGTTGTTTTGATATCAATGTGTGAATTGTTAAGAAATTTATTTCTTAATTTAATTTAGTTGATAGATTAAAATCACATTTTAATTTGGTATCGTTCAATAATAGGATCTTCCAAACAATATGGTATGTGGGTATGATTATTTTCATACTTTGACAATGACTGGGGTCATATTCTAATTGCAAATATTTTTTAGTTTAAAGCATTAGAATAATGATCTAATATGATAAAGGTACTATCATGTCGCAACAACTACTTAGCCAAAAAAGGTTTGCTTTAAGCCCAGTGGCTGTCGCATGTTTGTTGGTGGTAAGTGCACATAGCTACGCAAACACTGCGGACGAAGGCTATACTGCAAATAATACACAAGCAGCAGCAACAACGACAACGACTCGTTATACTTATACTGGTAGCTTCAACCGCTGGTATTCGTACTATTTCAATGATTATCGTAACCGCCCAGACAGAATTGGTGGCGGATATAGAGCACCTAATAGACCTGCACCTGTTGCGCCAGCACCAGTTGCACCAAAACCAACTCCTGTAGCACCAGCACCAGTTGCACCAAAACCAACTCCTGTAGCACCAGCACCAGTTGCACCTAAGCCAACTCCTGTTGCGCCAGTAGCGCCAGCACCAGTTGCGCCTACGCCAGCTCCAGTAGTGCCAGTTGCACCTAAGCCAACTCCTGTTGCGCCAGCACCAGTTGCACCAGTAACAAATGCAAACTATGTTGCACCGGTAAGCCAAGTTACTGCACCTAACTATGATCGTCGCGTAGATCCTAGCTTAGTTGCATATAACCAACAACGCCCAAGTAGTGCAAACACGCGTACTGGTTATAGCGTAATGGATAGTGTGAACAACACTAACCTTACTGAAAAATTCTTCGGTACAAGTGAACAAGGTTATGCTGACCGTTTAGCAACCTTGAAAAACACAATCGATACACGTCAATCAAAAGTTGGTGTAATCGATACTGGTGTTGATCGCAACAACCGTGACATGATCGGCGCTAACGTAAATGGCACACAAATTAAGTGTGTTTCATTAGGCCGTAACGACTGTTATTTACCAAATAACGATGCAGGTATCGTTGAGACGCCAACCACTATCGCAAGTGGTGACCATGGTACTCAAATGGCTGCTGTTATCGCTGGTAACAACGGTATGACCAATGCGCGTATCTACGCAAGTGACAGTATCGACCGTGGTTCAAACGGTGGTAACCAGTTCTTGATGATGCGTAAGTTGAACGAAACCAATGGTGTTAAAATCTTTAACAACTCTTGGGGTTCAAACAATACTGATGGTTGGTATCGTGAAGCACAACAGTTAGATTACGATCGTAACACTGGTGCTGTTTCATCAAGAACTAACAGTTATTCATTGTCAAATGCACAAATCACTTTGCCTGTTATCCACGATCTTATCTTGAATCGTGATGCTTTGATCTTAAAAGCAACTGGTAACGAAAGCAAAAATGACGCATATGATGAAAACTTAGCGCCATTATTAAACCCGAACTTCAAAAAAGGTTTTATCACTGTATCTTCACCTCGTGAAGACTTTAGTGGTGCAAACTTATGTGGTCGTACTGCAACATGGTGTGTATCTGCAACATCAACTACACAAAACTATGCAAACAACGGTAGTTTGAAAACTTACCAAGGTACATCACCAGCAACTGCACGTGTATCAGGTACTGCGGTATTGGTACAAGCTGCTTATCCTTGGATGAAGAACGAAAACATCAGCCAAACTATCTTGGGTACAGCGAAAGATTTCTCTGAAATCGCAGCTGAATCTCCACGATACAAAGGCTTGATGCGTGTAGCAAGTGTGCCACGTGGTTATTACGGTCCAACATATCGTGACAACGAAGGCAATATCTATATCCCAGGTGAAATGGATTGGCAAGCACGTCGCGTAGTTGAAAATCACAACGGTAAAAACATTACTTGGGAAAGTGGTTGGGGTCTATTAGATCCAGAATCAGCAAGTAAAGGTTATGGCGGTTTCTACTGGGATGACGTTGTTTTAGATACTAAAGGTACGCCAGTATCTGTATTCTATAACAACCTAAAAGGTGAGAAAGGCTTTACCAAAGAAGGTGAAGGTAAATTAGTATTCGTTGGTAACAACAGCTATACTGGTGACTCAATCGTTAACCGTGGTACCATGGAAATCAATGGTAAAAACGGTCCATCTCGCTTCGTTGTAAAAGGTGGTGAGTTAACAGGTACTGGTACTGTTGGTAGCATTACGCAAACTGGTGGTTGGGTAAATAACGAAGGTAACCTAAGCGTTAATGGTGATTATGTGGTAAATGTTCCACAAAATAACCAAGATGCTGGTCTTAAAGTACAGTTTGGTAACTTACTTGCAGTCAACGGTAAAGCGAAACTTGGCGGTACTTTGAACCTTACGGGTGAAACGCGTGATGGTATCATCAGTGCACAAGGTAGCCGTAGCACAGTATTACGTGCGAAAGGTGGTATCGAAAATCGCTTTGAACGTTATGGTTCTTCTAACCCATTGTTTGAAGTGGTTAATGTTGAATATACACCTGAAGTTGATAGCAATGGCCGTACTGTAGGTACTTCAAGAACGAATAGCGATGTACAAGTCACAGCACGTCGTAAATCAGCTGGTGCAGTTGCACGTACTGTAAGCTTGAATGACAGTGGTAGCCGTGTTGCAAGCAACTTAGACCGCGTCTTAAACGACTTGGATAAGAAGCAAACAACAACTGCGTTGAGCAGCGAAGAGAAGAAATTAGCAAATGATGTGTTTGCAAGTTTCGGAAACATGGCTGACAGCAGTGCAAACTATACATTAGATACTGTTGTTGCAAACCAAGAGTTGTTTAAATTTGACCCAACAATCTATGCAAACACTGCTGCAAATAACCTTGAAGAAAGTGCAAAACAAACCACTTCTTTCGCGCGTCAATTGGCAAATGTAAGTGCACCTGTTGTTTGGGGTGGCGTAACGCATCAAGCATACGACTACAAATTGAACCATGCTGACAGCAGCCGTTCAACAAACAACCTTACTGTAGGTTTAGGTAGCAAGTTAGACTCTGACATCAGCGTTGCTGCACAGTTAGATGCTGCTAAAGCTGACGTAAACGATACAGTTTATGGCGTAAGCAACAAAACTGAAAGTACATTGGTTGGTGTAACTGCTGGTGTATCAAAAGCAATTGGCGATGCGAACATTGCTGGTTGGTTAAAAGCAGGTACAGCTTCAACGAAGAGTACTCGTACTGGCGGTAACACAAATAAAGGTGACTTCAGCGGTCGCGTATTTGGTGTTGGTGCACACGTAGATCAAACTTTCATGGTTCACCCTCAATTGAGCGTAAAACCATTTGGTTTTGTTAGCCATCAAACTTACAGTGCTAAGGCTGGCTTTGATGACGGCGTAAACGTAATTGATAAATTGACTGCAAGCGACACTCAAGTAGGTGTTGGTGCTGATGTAAATTATCAAGTTGCGCCAAACTGGGACGTTTACGGTGGTATGAAAGTTTCTCAATCTTTAAACCAAGATGCTAAACTTGAAACTCGTCTAAAAAGCAAGCTTGACACTAAGTTAGATGCTTATGACAACTGGAACACTGGCAAGAGCAAGTGGTCTGCGTCTGTAGGTTCTGCTTATAAATTTACACCAAATAGCCAAATTGGTGTGAACTACGAATACACTGGTGGTAAAAACACAAGTGCATCTCGTGTAAGTGCGAGCTTAACAACGAAGTTCTAATCAGTACTTTGTGTTAAAAACGGGGGCAATATGGTGCAATACCATATTGCCCTTTTATATTGGTTATTTTCAGTGTGTTCTGTGCTTTCACTATTGCTTTCTGTTATAATTTTTATTCTATTTTCTCATTTATCTTTATCATAATCTTTTGTAATTCAGGCAAATAACATGGATATTCTTATATATTTACTGATCGGTAGCGTATCAGGTTTTGTGGCGGGCTTATTTGGTATTGGTGGTGGTTTGGTTATCATTCCCTGCCTATACGTGGCTTTTCGCTATTTCGGTATTCCTTATGAAGTCATTATGCATTTGGCTGTCGGCACTGCAATGGCAAGCATCATTGTCTCTTCATTAAGTTCTGCCTTGGCACAACATAAGAAAAAAGCGATTTTGTGGAATTTGGTGAGCTATCTAGTACCGACCATGATGATCGGTTCTTTGCTTGGGGCATGGATTGCTGATATGTTACCTAGTCATTATATGCAACTCTTGATTGGTTTATTTGCGTGTTGGACAGCATATAAAATGTTTGTCGGTGCCAAAGCCAATAGTCAAAATCAAGACGAAAAGCCACAGATATCGGTATTACAGCATCGTATTGTTGGTGGTTTGATTGGTATGGCATCCTCTATTTTCGGGATTGCTGGTGGTAGCATTATCGTACCTTATCTCAATCGTTGTGGGATTGTCATGCAGAATGCAGTAGCCACTTCCTCAGCGTGCGGTGTACCGATTGCTTTGATGGGGGCGATTGGTTATTTGTGGTTTGGCTCAAGGCAAAATATTGATGTAGCACACACCATCGGTTATATACATGTCTATGCCTTTTTGGGGATTAGTATTGCCAGTTTTATCACCGCAAAACTCGGGGTAAAGATTGCTCATGCCATTTCTGCGGCACGCTTGAAAAAATATTTTGCCATCGAATTGTTATTGGTGGGATTGTATTTTACCTACCAATTTGGCAAAGCATGGTTTGTGGCTTGATGTAGTGGTTTTGCTGGGCTTAATTTTTTGTCATTTGGTTTTGCTGAATAACCGATGACTAAAGATATTTTTAGATAGTTTGGTTCGCTGATTTTTTAGGGAAAACAAAAGGATAGAATAGTATATGCAAACACCAGTCAAATTTAGTGGATCGCATTTTTCTGCGGCTTTAGCCACGATTTTGGTGGCTTATGGCAGTAGTGCGGTGATTCTCTATAAAGCGGCAGTGGCATTTGGTGCAACGCCAGTGCAAATCAATTCATGGTTTACCATCATGGCGATTTGTTGTGGTGTGCTGACTTTAGTTGCTAGTTTACGCTACAAAATGCCAATCATGTATGCATGGTGTACACCGGGGGCAGCCTTGATGGTTGGGGTGACGGGTGTGTCACTACCGCAGGCGATTTCAGCATTTATGTTTGCATCGTTATTGATGCTATTGGTCAGTAGTTTGGGCTTGTTTAGCCGTTTGGTAAAAATGGTACCAAGTACCTTGGCATCGGCGATGTTGGCAGGGGTATTGTTGAATTTTGGGATTGGGGTATTCCATGCCATGCAACAACAATTACTTTTAGTTTTGTCTATGTTGTTTGCCTATTTTATCAGCAAGCTTTTTGTGCCTAAATTTAGCATTTTATTTATGCTTTGTGTTAGCGTGTTGATGGCGGTTTGGCTGGATTTATTTTCTTTACAGCAATTACATTGGGTCAATCCAAGTATTGTTTGGGTGACACCAGAATGGCATTTTGCCAGTATGATTAGTGTGGGGATTCCCTTATTTATCGCTACCTTAGCTACACAAAACGTACCTGGTATGGCGGTACTCAAATCCTATGGCTATCAACCGCCAACCACGACTTTGGTGAATGGCAGTGCTTTGACCACAATTTTTGGGGCACCGCTTGGGGTATTTACCATCAATTTGGCAGCCATTTCAGCAGCGATTTGTATGGAAAAATCCGTTGATCCTGATGCCAATAAACGCTATCTTGCCACAGTGATTTTGGCAGGTTTTTATTTCTTGATGGCGTGTTTTGGTGGTATGGTGGTGGCATTATTTACCGCTTTGCCGATGGAATTATTATTGGCATTTGCGGGGATTGCGATTTTTAGCACTTTACAATCTAATATCGTGGCAACATGGCATGATGAAATTACCCGTGAAGCATCATTGATGACCTTATTGATTACCGCATCAGGAATGACCTTGTGGGGCGTGGGAAGTGCATTTTGGGGCTTGTTATTTGGGTTGTTGGTTTATCATTTCAATCATTATACATCGAAAAAAGCCTAAAAAAATGTTATGATTATCACCTTTTTTAACATCGCTTAAATTTAGCTTGCTATGCGTCTAACCAGTCTAAAATTGGTAGGGTTTAAATCCTTTGCCGAAAGTACCACTTTACAATTTAAAAAAAATCGTACGGCGATTGTCGGACCGAATGGTTGTGGCAAATCCAATGTGATTGATGCGATTCGCTGGGTGATGGGGGAGTCCAGTGCCAAGCAATTGCGTGGTGGCAATATGCAAGATGTGATTTTTGCAGGCACATCACAGCGTAAGGCGGTGGGCGTGGCAAGTGTTGAGCTACGTTTTGATAATACTTATGGTAAGCTTGGCGGTGCGTACAATGCCTATCAAGAATTGAGCGTCAAACGCCAAGTCAATCGAGATGGCAAATCGGAATATTTTTTGAATGGCACACGTTGTCGCCGTAAAGATATTACCGATATTTTCTTAGGCACAGGGCTTGGACCACGTTCTTATGCGGTGATTGAGCAGGGCATGATTAACCGTTTGGTCGATGCCAAACCCGATGAAATGCGTGTATTTATCGAAGAAGCGGCAGGCATTTCCCGTTATCAAGCACGCCGTAAAGACACGCTACAACATCTAGAACATACCCAAGACAATCTTTCTCGTTTGCATGATATTCGGCTAGAATTACAACAACAAAGTAAAACTTTAAGCCGTCAAGCTAGTCAGGCGGAAAAATATCAACTTTTAAAACAGCAAATTTATCAAACTAAATTGCAATTGTTGGCGGTGGATTTTGTACAGCATAGCCAAGCCATGCAACACAGTACCACACAATTGACTGAGCTGTCGGAACAACATCAAGCCCAACATCAACACGTGGAACAGCTTGATATTGAAAGCATTTTGCTACAAAAAAATCTACAAGAACAAGTGGCACAATCCGAGCCTTTACAACAAGCTTGGCATCAAGCACGCCAATTACACGAAAAAATCTTGTGGCAATTGCAACAGCAAAACCAACAGCAACAAGACATACAAGAAAAAATCGCCTTGCAACAGCTCAAGCAACAACAATTGCTTGATGAACAGCACAATGATGCCACGACACAACGCCAATTGCAGCAACAAATCCAAGACTTGCAACAACAATTGGCAGAGTTACAGCCCGAGCAAGTACAAGATTTGACCGCATGGCAACAGCAACTCAAACAGCAACAGCAAGAGCTAAATACTGAAAAAGAACAATTGGCAAAATTGCAACAGCAAGCGACGCAATGGCAATTGCAACAAGAACATTTGCAAAAAAATCTACAGCGTTTGCAGCAACAACAACAGCAATTGCAACAACAACAGCAACAGGCAAACAATGACGAGCTACAATTGCAACTGGATGATTTGCAATTGGATTTAGCCAGTACCACGCTCAAAATTGAACAGCAACAACAGCAATGCGACCGCTTGCAACAGGCTTTAAACGATAACGAACAGCAATATCAACACTTGCAACAACAACAGCAAGAATGGCAATTATTACAAAAAAATCTTCAGCGTGATGAACAGCAAACCCAAAAAATTTTGCAACAATTACAGCAAAAAACAGGGCAGGCACAACGACCATTATTGCAACAATTACAATTGACCGATGCAGGCAAACAACATAGCCAATGGTTAGAAAAAATCTTGGCAAAATGGTTGCTTGCCGAAACTTATGCAACTGAAAATACTGATTTTAAAGATGGTTTTAGCCAAGATGTACAAGCAAAAAATCATGCACGACAATTATTATTAAATCATCAACATTTGCCAAACCTGCCTTTGACCGCCGAACAACAGGCGAAATTTGCCGATTTAAAAACGCTAAGTGAATGGATTCGCCAACCGAAACATTCGCTATGGCAAAATATTTATCTAATTGAAAATCAACAACAAGCTCTCGCATTACAACCATTTTTAGCACCGCATTGCAGTATGGTTAGCCTTGATGGTTTTTGGTTGGGTGTGGATTGGCTAATTAATCTACAGTTGGATCATGGCGATGGCATGGATGGGCAATTGCATTATCAAAATCATTTGGCGGATATTGTGCAACAATTGCAACAATTGGATAGCCAAATCAAACAGTTACAGCCACAATTGCAAGCCATAGGCGAGCAGCGTGACGAGCAAAAGCAACAAGCAAGCCAAACGCAACAGCAATTAAAAAATCTCAATCAGCAATTGCAACAACAACAGCAACAACAGACCAAATGGCAAGTCCAGCTAGATGCACAGGCGAGCCAAGCTCAACAATATCAACAGCAATTACAACAGCTCAGCCAACAGTATGAAGATGACATGGGCGAGTTAGATGAAATTCAGCTGGATTTGGCACAAGTACAACTCAAAATCGAACAACGTCAGCCTAATGTATTGCAACAACAACAGCAATTAAACCAAGCGGAACAGCAATTTGAACAAGTGCAACAGCAACAACAGCAAGCCGATTTTGAGAAAAAACAGCTTGAACAGATGTTGCAAAAATTAACCGCACAACAGCAATTATTACAGCAAAGTGAACAATTTAAACAGCAACAGTTAGAACAAATTGATGAGCAAAATATCGAGCTTCAACAACAGCTTGAGATAATCAACGCCCAACAGCAAGATGATGAAGCACTGCAATACGCTAAGCAACAAGCTGAACAACACGAGCAAGCTTGGCTATCTTGGCAGAAGCAATTAGATGCCTTGCAACAGCAACAACATGATCTAAATCAACAACGTAGCATCCAGCAACAGCAAGAAAATGATTTGCGAGATGCCTTGGAAAACACTCGTTTGCAATGGCAACAGCACAAAAGCAATGCTAGTCATGCCGCACAGCAATTGTTACAAGTGCAACATCAGTATCAGCGTGAACAGCAACAACCGAGTGAAAATCATACTACAAAGTTGCAGATGCAGTTAATTGATAATGCTTTAGGGAAAGATGAATTACTGGAAAATCAACAGGATGATAATTCACAAGCGATTGAAAATACATATGATTTAAATCTTGAAAGTGCAGACGAAGAGTTGCTTGACGATAAAATTAGCCTTGCTGAATTTGATTTAAATCAGTTTAATTTTGAACAGTTTCAACAGCAACATTTAACTGAAATTGACCTAAATTGTACAGCGATTACATTGGCAAAACAGCAGCAACAATTACAACAAGCAGAACAACAACTGGCTAAAATCGGTGCGGTAAATTTGGTGGCGTATCAAGAATTGCAACAAGTGGATAGCCGTTTGCAGCAATTAAGCCATCAAATTGATGACCTTGAACAAACGGTGGAACAGCTGAAAACTGCCATGCACAGCATCGACCAAGAAACCAAGCAATTGTTTATGAAGACTTTTGATGCCATAAATCAACAATTGACCGAATTATTTCCAAAGATTTTTACAGGTGGTGAAGCCAGTCTGATTTTGGAGAGTGATTGGCAATCTGGGGTAAAATTGATGGCTCGTCCCCCAGGCAAACGCAACAGCACTTTGGCTTTGCTATCGGGTGGGGAAAAAGCCTTGACCGCTTTGGCTTTGGTGTTTGCGATTTTCCGTCTCAATCCTGCACCCTTTTGCGTACTGGATGAAGTCGATGCACCGCTCGATGATGCCAATGTACAGCGTTTTTGCCATCTAGTGACAGAATTGTCTGAGCAAGTGCAGTTTATTTATATTACGCACAACAAACTGGCAATGACCATGGCAACGGATTTATTGGGCGTGACCATGCCTGATGCAGGCAGCTCAAAGCTCGTACAAGTGAGTTTGAGCGAAGCGGAAAGTTATTTATAAGCTGAAAAATCGCTGAGTTTCGATGGTATTTTGAGAGTAAAAATATATCTTGATTTTGAATGCGTGTTTTTCTTGATATAAAGCGTAAATAAATCTAGTCAATGGTGGATAAAAACTGTTAAAATTGACGCTTTTAAAGTATTCAAATAATTGTGATCAAATCTATGATTTGGTGATAATTTCAACATAATTTAGGTCAGGTTTTCGCGTGGATATTCGTTGGTATATTGGTATTATTGTTGCAGTTTTGATGATTTTATGGGCTTTGAGACTATTATTACGTCGTCCTTATTTTACAGAGCATTTGCAAAAAGCACAGGTTGAAACGGATGAAAGTACAGGACAACCGATTTTACCACGCCATTTACGTGAACAATTGAATACAGAAAGCACGCCAAAAGCTGAGGCACAAAGTGCTGAGGCAGCGAAGTCTGAACAGAGTACAGACATATCAACACAACTAAGTGCTGAAGCTGACCCTGCTTTAAATAATGCATCAGACGCGTCAACACCTAAAGATACCGTTGTTGCACACCAAGATGCGAACAATAATGCAGTAGCCAAACAAAACGATGCCAAGTCTGATCATGAGTTGAATGCATTGGCAATACAAGTTGAAGTGAATAAGGCAAAAATCACTGAACAGAATGAAAAGGTTTTTGATGCTGCATTAGATGCACTCAGCAATATTGACCATGCAGCTCAACAAACGCAATTACACACTGCTGAGACATCAAATCATGACACAACAAAAGATTTGGATCAGACCCAACAGCATGATGTAGAAAAACTACCAACCGTTGCTGTAAATGAGTTAGGGCGTGCTGATGATATGGCATATGATGAAGATGATATTGATATCTTATCTCAGCATTTGATTGAGCAAGAGCGTAAAGATCAGCAAAGTGCATTACAAAATGCACAAGATACCATTGCTTTGTACATTTACCCAAATCATCAAAATCTTACCCATGCACAAACGCTAAAAATTCTTAAGAATTATGGTTTACGCTTCGGTGAAATGTCTTGTTTTCATCGTTATGAATACCATGAAAATGCCGAACCTGTCTTGATCTATAGTGCTTTAAAATTGCAGCAAGATGGCTCTCCAACGGGTTTTGATTTGGATGCTAATCCAAATTCCTCAGTTACAGGTTTGGCTTTTTTCTTGACTTTACCACATGTAGAAGCGGCAAAAAGCTTTGATATCATGGCAACCACAGCGGTGATGATTGCGAAAGACATCGAAGGCACAGTATTTGATGATAATTTAAGTGAATTAACGATCGAATTACGTAGCCAGTGGCATGATTATGTTGCTGCTTATCAAGCTTAAATGATAACAGCAATATATTTTAAAAAAACTTAGTCTATATTCTGTGACGTGATGACCTGATGTGATCACGTCATTTTTTTACGACAAATTTACATGCGAAATTAGCATTGGTTTCATGATCAGAATCTGTTACAATTCGTTTATACCCTACTAATTTAGTCATCTATTATCGCCAAAAGCCCTTGAAAAAAGTGCCTTTAGCCTTATTGATAACAAATCAAGTCTTTTTATGGAGTTGTCAAAATGTCAACGCAAGAACAGCAAGAGCAAGTACCAAATTTGGTCATCACTACCGCCGCACAAGAATACTTAAAAGAACTGTTGGCAAAGCAAGAGATCGAAGGTATCGGCGTACGTATTTTTGTTGAGAGTGCTGGTACGGCACGTGCGGAATGTTGTATGGCATATTCAGCACCTGAAGATGTGGTACCTACAGATTATCGCCAAGATTATGCTGATTTCCCTGCATTTATTGACACACCATCGATTCCTTATCTCAAAGATGCCGTCATCGACTATAACAAAGACCGTTTTGGTGGTCAGTTAACTTTTAAAGCACCGAATTCAAAAGTGCCTCGTGTTGGTCCTGATGCATCAATTGAAGAGCGTATTGCTTATGTATTGCAAGCAGAAATCAATCCTGGTTTGGCAGGGCATGGCGGTAGTTGTAGCTTGCTTGAAGTGATTGATGATAGTGAACATGGCTTGACAGCGGTATTGCAATTTGGTGGTGGATGTCAAGGTTGTTCAGCGATTGACGTGACTTTAAAACAAGGTGTGGAAACCACTTTACAAGCTCATATCCCAGAGCTAAAACGTGTCATCGATAAAACTGACCACACACAAAATGATAAAGCTTATATGTAATTTTATTTTTTGTGCTAAGAATCGTGTTAAATGTTAGATTTAGCACGATTTTTTTTGCTTATTTTAGTTAAGTTGTAAAAACAATCATCAGCAAAATATAACGCAATAATCATTGATAAAAAACAGAATAACATTGCCATATTTTGCATAAAAATACTGATTGAAAGCATAAGGTAAAATCGGTATATTGTCAGCCCACAACACAAATATGGCGAAAGATGATGTCGATAGGCGCTCACTTAAATCCCGAACAACAAGAAGCAATGCGTTATACGCAAGGCCCACTTTTGGTGTTGGCAGGGGCAGGTTCGGGTAAGACATCGGTAATCACACAAAAGATTGCTCATTTGGTGATAAATTGTGGTGTGCCTGCACATCGTATCACTGCAGTGACCTTTACTAATAAAGCCGCACGTGAAATGAAAGAACGTGTACAAAAAGTCTTACCAAAAGAACAAGGCAAAGGATTAAATGTATCGACTTTCCATACCTTTGGTCTAAATCTTTTACGCTTAGAATTAAAACATACGCCACTCAAAAATAATTTTTCTATTTTAGATGCGGATGACTGCAAACGCATTTTGATGGATTTGATGCATCGTGATAATTTGGCGAATGCCGACAGCAAAGAGTTGATTGCCAAAGCGATGAAAAAAATTTCCGATTGGAAAAATGATTTGATCTTACCTGAACAAGCTCATGCTACGTGTGTAGATAAGGATGATGTACAAATTGCGCATCTTTACCAACTCTATGAGCGTAATTTACGTGCTTATAATGCGGTAGATTTTGATGATTTGATTGTCATGCCAACACGTCTGCTACAAGACAATGAAGAAGTACGTGAAAAGTGGCAACGTCGTGTGCGTTATCTTTTGGTGGATGAGTATCAAGATACCAATACTGCACAATATATGCTGGTCAAACTATTGGTCGGTGTAATGGGGCAGTTTACTGCGGTGGGTGACGATGACCAGTCAATCTATGCATGGCGTGGGGCAAAACCTGAAAATATGGCATTGTTGGCACAAGATTTCCCACAGCTCAAAGTGATTAAACTGGAACAAAATTATCGTTCTACCAGTGTGATTTTAGGGGCTGCCAATGCGGTGATTACCAATAATCCGCATATTTTCGAAAAGCAATTATGGAGCGATAAAGGGCGTGGCGAGCGTATCCGAGTGATTACCTGTCGTAATGATGATGACGAAGCTGAACGTGTGGTCAAAGACTTAATTACTCATAAACTGATGCATGGCTTGAATTGGCAAGATTATGCAGTGCTTTACCGTGGTAATTTCCAAGCTCGTGTGATTGAAACTCAGTTACGTTTATTGCAAATTCCTTATAAATTATCGGGTGGTCAATCTTTCTTTGCAAAAGCTGAAATTAAAGATGTGATGAGTTATTTGCGTTTAATTATCAATCCTGAGGATGACAGTGCCTTTTTGCGTATTATCAATACACCAAAGCGTGCCATTGGTCCAGCGACCTTAGAAAAATTGGGTTTATTTGCACAAGAAAATCATTTGTCATTGTTATCCGCAGCAGGTGATCAACGTCTAAGTATGGTATTACCTAAAAAAGCGGTAAGCCAACTACACGAATTTGCTGAATTTATGCAGAATTATACCCGTGAATTGACCGATGATGATGAGCCAGTACCACTTGTTCGCCAAATGATGAATGAACTGGGTTATATTGATTATGTACGAGAAACAGCGGCAACACCTGCACAAGAAAAGACCAAGCTAGACAACATTGAAAGTCTTTACAATAGCATTCAAAGCTTAATCAATAAAGCTGATGATGTCGATGAACGTAATATCGAAAGTGCTATTCGTAAGCTGGTGCTCATCGATATGCTAGAACAACAACAAGAAGAGCAAGACACTGATAAAGTCAATTTGATGACTTTGCATGCGGCAAAAGGTTTGGAATTTCCATACGTCTATATGACGGGTTTGGAAGAAGAGATGCTACCGCATCGCAATTCTATTGCTGCCGATACCATCGAAGAAGAACGCCGTTTGATGTATGTGGGTATCACTCGTGCCAAGCAAGGCTTGACTTTGACCCTTGCTGAACAGCGTAAAGCGGGTGGGCAAATGAAGCAGATGACGCCAAGTCGCTTTTTGGATGAATTGCCAGCCGATGAAATCGAATGGCTCGGACGTAAAAAGCCTGCCAGTAGCTTACAGCTTGACCCGATGCAACAAGCACAACAAGCATTGGAGCGGTTACGAGCGTTAAGAAATCGCTAGATTATCTAGACTATAAAAATAGCTTAATTCAAATGACTTAAGCTATTTTTACTTCTCATCTCTTTATACGATAAAAATAAAAAATCTGCTTTAAATCAGTGTGGTTTTATCTTGAGAATGTACAAAAAATATTTTTTGGAAATAGTTGACAAAATGCCTATTCAGTCGCAATATAAAGATGAGTTCACAAGGACTCCAATCATTTTTAAAGATGATTGTCTTACACAGGAGCAAAAAAAAATGAAAAAATCAATTTTAGTCATGTCAGCAGTATTGGCATCGTTCGTGGGCATGAGTACAGTTTCAACTGCGTCAGTAGCTACACCTGATACATCTGGATTTTGTACTCGCGAGTATGACCCAGTAGTCTATAAGACAAAGAAAGGCAAACGCATTATTGCACCAAATCCATGTATTGCAGAACTTTGGAAAAAACAAGGTCTTTAATGATTTCTGCTGAGTAAAGCAATGGTGCTTAATTTGAGCACCATTGTTCAGCATTATCCAATTAATAATATCTATAACTTAAAATATTACTTTTTTAAAAATGAACTTCACTGCCATGTTTCGACAAATTGACCATCAAGGTCATACTGTTGGCTTTGCTTTTGTAAATTAAATTGCCTCAAACCACGTGGATCCGCGCCAACACCGCCTAGATATTGCCAATTTCCCCAATTACTTGCTACATCATAATTGAGTAATTGTTTTTGAAAATAGATATAACAAAGTATGTTCCGATTTAGCTACTTAATGCTATACTCTTTTTCTTATCGTTAAGAGTAGTTAAAAATGGCTGCAAGTCAACAAGATAACACGGACAGTATTTTTCAAAGAGAACGCTTGAAACGCTTTAATCAGACTGTTTGGGCGATTTTAGTCGGTACATTTTTTATGCGTTTTAGTTATTTTATGTCATGGCCATTTTTGATTATTTTATTGAATAGTATCCATATTTCCCCTTTAAAAGTGGGTATTATGCTCGGTGCATCAGCAGGCATTAGTTCTTTGTCTGGCTTTTATATCGGTTATTTATCAGACCGTTTTGGGCGTCGGAATATTATGGTTACAGGTTGCGGTTTGGCAGTGCTGAGTTATTGGGCATTGATTATCGCAACGCAATTTTGGCAATTTTTCTTAATCATGTTGGTTTTAGGGCTAGTTCGTCCAATGGTTGAAATGGTTGCCAAAGCGGTATTATCCGACCATTTACCCGATAGCAAAGACCGAGAGTTGGCATTTAATTTACGTTATTTTGCGATTAATATTGCAGGCGGTATTGGGGCTTTAGTCGGTTTATATTTGGCATTAAAAAACCCGAATGCCTTATTTATTTCAACCAGTTTAGCATATTTGGCTTATGGATTTTGGCTTTATCGACTTTTACCGCCGCAATCCAATGATAAAACGTTATCATCTCAAAATCAGTCAATGCAACCACATAGCACGCCAAGTATAATTGATGCGTTTAAAGCCATTCGTCATGATACATTATTTTTATTATTAATTTTTGCGATTCTACTGATGTTAATTGTGTATTCACAGGTGAATGTGACTTTACCGCAGATATTAATCCAAATTAATGCAACGACTGTTGCACATTTTATTGTGATGATTACCGTAGTAAACTGTTTAACTGTGGTATTTTTTCAATTTCCGTTATTGAAAATTATGGAAAATATTACCGTCGGTATACGTACACAAATCGGTTTTATTATGGTGTTATTCTCGCAAATGGCTTTTTTATTTATAGATATGCATTCGCTATGGGCATGGAGTACGGTGATTTTTATATTAAGTTTAGGCGAGTGTATTGCTTTTCCAAATATCAGCGTCACTATTGACAGTATGGCAAAACCAGAGTTACGCGGTAGTTATTTTGGTGCAGCAATGCTAGGAGATTTTGGTTCGGCACTTGGACCGATTTTTGGTGGTATGATTATTGGTCAATTCAGCCACCAAAGTTATTTTGTCTTTAGTACGATATTATCTGTACTTACTGTACTGATTTATCATCAGATTGTGCGGTCGCAACGTACTGCACAATCTTAACTTTTAAGTCAACTTAGAAAAACTGTTTAAATTTTTCTTTCCAATTAAAGCTTTGTAACGACTCACCTTGCGGGCGGTATTCAGCACAAACCTTGCCTTGATAATCGCTCTCGGCAATGGCTTGGAAAATCTCGGCAAAATTAAGCTCGCCTGTACTTGGTTGATGGCGAGTAGGACTATCAGCAAATTGAATATGTCCAATGTGTGGCATATATTTGTGCAAGCTATCCGCTACATTTTCACCAATGCGTGCGATATGATAACAGTCAAATTGTAAGGCTAAATTGTCATGTTGGACTTGCTGTAAAACTTGTTCGACTTGGTTTAAATTTTGTACCAAAAAATGCGGCATATCAATACCATTAATCAATTCAAAAACTACTTTAATACCATGTTTCTGGGCATATTCAGCAGTAAATTTTAAATTTTCAATCAACACTTGCCAGCATTCATTGCAGTCAAAACTTTGCTCACCTGTTGCAGTTTGATTGCGTCCTGCCAAAACATTAATCATCGGTACATTTAAGACTGTGGCATATTCCACTGCTTGTTTTACCGCCTGTTGAAATTCTGTTTGTTTATTCGGCACACAAGCTAAGCCCAAACCACCTTGTAGTAAATCCGCAGCAGGCACATTAATTAAACAAAGCTCAAGTTGATATCGTTGCAATTGTTGTTGAATAGCATCGATAGATAATTCATAAGGAAATTGTACTTCGACCGTATCAAATCCTGCCTGACGAGCCAAAGCAAAACGCTCAATCAACGGCACTTCAGTAAAAATCATCGATAAATTGACGCCCAAATTGATTTTATTGCTTTTATTCATGGTTTATTCCTCTGGCTGTCCAGTGACTTGGTAAATAATGGTGGCTAGGTCTTGTTCGGCATAGCCATGCTGTTGATGTTGTTGTAATTGTTGTAAAGCACGTTCGGCAACGGGAATATTTAAATCAAACTGCTCGGCAAGCTTGACCGCATTGTTTAAATCTTTGCTTAAAGTTTGTACTTTCCATTGTACAGGCTGAAAAACTTGGCTTGCCATGCGTGGGCTTAGAATTTGAAAAGGCTTAGAGTCGGCAAAACCATTGGCAAGCGCAGGGGCGAGTAACTCGGCATTCACACCCGCTTTTTGAGCCAAAGCCACTGCTTCGGCAATCACGGCACTGCTACTGGCGACAATCAATTGATTACAAATTTTGGTGGCTTGTCCTGCACCGACATCGCCCATGATGGTGACACGCTGTGATAGCACTTGATAAATCGGTTGTAATTGTTGAATGGTATCTGTATTTCCCCCAGCAAAAATCACCAAGCTACCTTGTTCTGCACCTTGCGTGCCGCCCGATACAGGTGAATCAATCCAAGTACATTGTTTTTCAGCAACTTTTTCCGCTAAGATTTTGGTTTGTTGTACGGAAAGACTGGAAAAATCGACAATAATTTGTCCTGTTGTCAAAAAAGGATAAATTTTTTCTACTGTTTCTGTCACGGCATAGTCATCTGCTAAACAGATTAAAATCACTGCATAATCGGCAATTTTTTCTAAGTCTAAAACTGATGCTCCTTGTTGTAATAATGGCTCACAAGCACTCAGCGTGCGATTCCACACCGCCACAGAAAAATCAGCTTCAAGTAAACGGCTTGCCATACGGCTACCCATCAAGCCCATACCCAAAAATGCAATCTTTGACATATAAGTATTCCTCTCTTATTTACGTATTAATCAAAAAATTATTTTATCATACCTAAGCGGACTGTTTTTGTGTTTATTTTTACGACTTAAGTGATAAATATCACTAAGATTTTTAATAAATAAGGTCAAAAAATATACCAATTGTCATACAAGTGTCATAAAAAAAGTTCACACTAACGCCAAATTACATCGACACGGTTTTAATTATGTCTGATAGCGATAAAGATATTCTTTCTCACTTAAGTCAAGATGCTGCACAATCAACAAATGTGCATCAAAAATTGCCAAAATACTTTTTACCCGTATTTTTATCAGTAATCATCGGTACATTAATCTATATTGGTGTGCAGTTGTCTGCCGATTTATCGCATGTACCACCATTGCATCTATATTCAGTAATTTTGCTTGGGGTAGCATTATTTATTGCCTTAGGCTTTGAATTTGTGAATGGTTTCCATGATACCGCCAATGCAGTGGCAACGGTGATTTATACCAACGCCTTACCTGCACCAACAGCAGTGATGTGGGCTGGTTTTTGTAACTTCTTAGGGGTTATGGTCGCCAGTGGTGCGGTAGCGTATAGCATTATCGCTTTGCTTCCTGTTGAAATGATTATGAATGTGGGTAGTGGTGCGGGCTTTGCGATGGTCTTTGCACTGTTATTAGCGGCCATCATCTGGAACTTGGGAACATGGTTCTTTGGTATCCCTGCATCGAGTTCGCATACCTTGATTGGTTCAATCATCGGTGTGGGTTTGATGAATCAGCTTTTGAATGCTGGTAGTGGAACCAGTGGTGTCGATGTTGATCAAATTATCAAAGTAGGTAAGGCATTATTATTCTCGCCTTTGATTGGTTTCTTCTTTGCGATGGTCGTTTTTACATTGGTAAAAGTGATCTTTAAAAAGCAAATGGAATTATTCCAACCACCTGTGGGCAATCGTCCACCACCACCGCTTATTCGTGGTATTTTGATTTTTACTTGTACTGGGGTAAGCTTTGCTCACGGTTCAAATGATGGTCAAAAAGGCATGGGCTTGATCATGTTAATCTTGATTGGCTTAGTCCCGCTTGCGTATTCGTTAAACAAAACATTGGATGAAAAGCATTTGCAATCTTTCCAAAGTCTGTCACAACAAACAGCGGTGATTTTGCATGACAAAAATCCGAATGTGAATATTTCTTACGAACAAGCACGTAAAGATGTCACCACTTATATTCAGACCAAAGAATTGACTGCAACGACTGTGCCAGCATTGGCAAGCTTAACAGCACACTTGGGTCAGGACATGGGCGGACGTAATAATTTACACGGTTTGGATGAACAAAAAACCAATCAAATCCGTAATGATATGTATATCAGCATGACTGCTCTAAAAGCTTTGGAAAAGAAAAACGCTTTACCTGAAATGACTGCTGAACAAGAAAAAGTAGTCAAAGACTATCGTAAAAATATGGATTCATTCTTACAATATATTCCGACTTGGGTAAAAGTAGCTGTCGCTTTGGCTTTAGGTTTGGGAACAATGGTAGGCTGGAAACGTATCGTAGTGACAGTTGGTGAACGTATTGGTAAAAACCACATGACTTATGGGCAGGGTATGTCAACGGAATTGGTAGCGATGACTACGATTGCGGCAGCGGATGGCTTTGGTATGCCAGTATCAACCACACACGTTTTGAACAGTGCGGTAGCGGGTACGATGGTCGCCAATAAATCAGGCTTGCAGGCATCCACGATCAAGACCATTCTGTCGGCTTGGGTATTGACTTTACCAGTAACGATTGCATTGTCTGGTGGTTTGTTCTGGTTGTTCTTACAATTTGTAAAATAAACAGCACGACATCGCCTAAAACGCTTACCTTCGGATGGGCGTTTTTTATTTATCATTAAAAATGATGTTGTGTATTTTGTTATCAGTACTAGGATAATCTGCTTGAATTTTGTTATATTGTTGGCAATTAATTTCTCATTAAATATGGATGATAACGATGCAAAATTTTGTGACTTGTGATCTATTAGATGATCATGAAGACTTGGCAATCCAAGTTCTTAGCCCTGTAATCAATGGTTTAAAATTTCAAAGTTATGGTGGTCATACACGATTTGCAGGACAAGCGGTAACGGTGAAATGTTTTGAGGATAACTCTCGGGTCAAAGAGTTATTGGCAACCGATGGTACAGGCAAAGTGCTGATAGTTGATGGGGTAGCATCACTAAACTGTGCATTGATGGGCGATATGATTGCAGAAAGTGCGGTAAAGTTTGGTTGGCAAGGCGTGATTATTATTGGTTGCGTACGTGATGTCGAGCAGTTGGCAACGATGGATTTGGGCGTGTATGCCTTGGCAAGTACGCCACGAAAAAGCGTGCGTAAAGGCGTAGGCGAAACCAATATTCGCCTAAATATTGCCAATGTTATCGTTGAGCCTAATGACTATATTTATGCCGATGCCAATGGTATTATTATTGCAAAGCAGGCGTTGCTTTAAGAGCGTATAGAAACGTTCAAACAGCAGTTAGATACAATTATTATGAATCAGAAATGATTGGTCAGAAAAAAACCGCTGATACCATGTAATCATCAACGGTTTAATCATAATATTAGCTTACGCTTTGTAAAGATGAAATGTATTGAGGGCATTGCCATATTATACTATGTTCTTTGAATAATACTTCACCAAACTCGTTGCGGAACTGCATTTCGGCACTAATATTTTCTTCTTTAACAAGTTTTAAGAAAATTTTTCCATCACTTTTGTTCTCCAAAAATTGTGGTATAGCACTGCTATAAAATGACTCGCAGATAAAGCCACGATTTTCATTAAACATCGCTTCAGCTTCTGGCGGTAAAGTCTTTTCTCGATAGCCTTTGACATCACCATAAAAAGTGACATTAGGATAAGCAACGATAACATCCGGTTTGATAGGTAAATTCTTTGGCATCTCTGCTTTTAATTTTTCTGGCATCTCTTCAAAAGCTTTACGAAACTTTTGTTTCGCTACTTTTTCTTGATGTGCATTATAAAAATAATACCCAATGATAGCTGCGAGTACCGCTAGGATAATTATAAAGACTTTTTTCATTACGTTAATTCCGTTCCATAAGATAAATTTTGACCTAATACTTATTAAGAATTCGCTTTTTTGTCGTACCAACCCTTGCAATCTTTGATTACTGCATGAGTCTGATAACGAGTTTGTGCATATTTATTACGATAGATATAATCTACTTCGACATTTTCGTCCTTTAACACTTGCAAGATTTGTGGTTTACCGCGATCATTGGCATGCATGGCACGAAATAAGTCATAAACAAAATCACATTTACGCTCGTCAAAATATTGTTTTTCATCATCACTTACGTTAATGTCTTCACGATATTTATCATCAACATAAATCGTTATCTTGGGAAAACTTACTAAGATATCTTGTCCAATTTCAGGTGAAGTGGCAAAATCGTTTTTGATTTTGTCACCTTTCAAATATGATAAAACCTTTTCTTGTGTTTTTTCTTCACTGGCATGTCTCATATACTTACTAAAAATAAATATAAATACACCAATGAAAACCACTGCCATAATACGTAAATGTCGATTATTTTCAGATGCCATATTATTCTTTCCTGCTAAATCTGATTAGTTTTTACGGTCTTGGGCTTTTGCTTCTTCTTCCGCAAAAGGTGAGTGTGGACGATAGGCTTCATCTGGAATTTCTTTTGGTTTTACATAAGTTTTTAATGGTTCAAACTGTGGGCAATTCGCAATACGATTATCTTGTTCTAAGAAAACTTGTCCCAATTCATTACGTACAGTGTATTTAAAATGGACATTATCTTTTTCTAAGACATTAAGATTGGCTAATCTCGCATGTTGATCATAATCTCTTAATTTTTCTAAATTATCACAGGTGTACTTTACTAAAAAGCGACCGATTTGCTCATGCTCAAAACGTTCTTTGGTAAAACCAGGCAAAGTAATATATATCAAGTAGTTAGGATATTGATTAAGAACTTCACCCTTGAGTTTGATTAAAAATCTTTCATTGTCGCCACTTAAATAGCTAAGTTGGCTTGGATCGAGTTTTGCGTAGCTTTCATAGTCTGGTGCATCAACACTTAGATAGCGAGTTTCAAATTTTGGCTTAACAATTTTGTTCGCAGCACGCAATTGTTGCTCAATATTATATACTTTATACGCGTGATATCCATGATATCCCCCGACCACTAATCCAGCCGATAATCCTAAAATAATCAAATTACGCACTTATTGTTTCCAAAGTGTAAATATAATGTGCAATTTTAAATATAATCTTATTTTTTTTACAATACAAATTATACATAGATATATAAAATATACTTGATTATTTTTAACGAATGTGATTCTTGTCACATTTATTTTGAATTGAAATAAAAATGCCATGCAAAAATAGAAATCTGCATGGCAAGATGATGATGTGGTGGTGATTTAGTTTATAAACTTATGCCCTAAAATAATCACCCATGTGAAGAACACGATAAGTAAAGCAATAAACTGTGCGGCACTGCCCATGTCTTTGGCACGTTTGGACAGTTCATGACGCTCTAAAGAGATACGATCTACCACATTTTCAATGGCAGAATTAAGTAACTCAACCACTACCGAAAATAGACAGACGAAAATCATCATCGCTTGTTCAACTGGTGATACCGGCAAAAAAAACGTCACAGGAATTAAAACAATACTCATCCACGTTACTTGGCGAAAAGCGGCTTCATTTTGGTAGGCAGCTTTAAATCCTGCTAAAGAATAGCCCCACGCATTAAAAATACGTTTTAGACCTGTTTTACCTTTATCTGGTGAATACATAATTTAACCTTTAACTTAACGTAAGAAACGACGATAACCGATGTTGTCAGTAACTTCTTCGAATGGATAGCCAATTTCTTTTAAGCGTTGTAACAATGCATCATTATCAGCATTTACTGTAGCAGTGTCTGTGGACTGTAAGCCAATTAAAACATTAGATACGGCTGCATTATGATTGCGATAATGGAATAGGCTGATATTATATTCAGTGCCTAACTTCTCCAAGAAATTCAGTAAAGAATTTGGACGCTCTAAAAACTCCACGCTAAATAAACGTTCATCGGTCAAATGGGCATAACCACCAATCATATGACGGATATGTAATTTTGAAATCTTATCATCAGATAAATCTACCGTGTCATAAGCTTGGCTGAGTTTTTCAAAAATCTCGCTACGCTCTTTCTCAGCACGTTTTAAGCTTACGCCTACATAGACTTGTGCCAAATCATCAGCACTAAAACGATAATTAAATTCAGTAATGTTTTTACCTGCTAAAGTACGACAGAATGCCAAAAATGCACCTTTTTGTTCAGGCAAATTGACCGCAAACACCGCTTCTTTGGCTTCACCCAATTCGATACGTTCGGTAATATAGTGCAAACGTTCAAAATTCATATTGGCACCGCAGACAATCGACACGATATTTTTGTCTTGAATACCATGTTGTGCCACATATTTTTTGATACCTGCCAATGCTAATGCCCCAGATGGCTCGACAATACTACGGTTATCATTATAAGTATCTTTGACTGCAACACAGATTTCATCGGTATTGACCGTGACCACTTCAGGTTCGATTAGCATACTCGCTGAACCGTCCGATTTTGGCATACGCAATACATCAAATGGCAATGCACCAATTTGAGCCACAGCCGTACCATCGGCAAATAATCCTACACTCGGTAAAATTACCCGTTCGCCTGTTTCCATCGCAGCTTTTAGACACGCAGATTCTTCATATTCTACTGCCACGACTTTGACATGCGGTGCGACTTCACCAAAATAAGCTGCCACGCCTGCGATTAAACCACCACCACCAACAGCCACAAAGACATATTCTACATCACGCCATTGACGTAAAATTTCGTTGGCAATCGTCCCTTGTCCTGCGATGACATCCGCATCATCATAAGGTGGAATAAAGGTCATGCCTTCATCTTCAGCATGTTGACGGGCATAACGATTGGATTCATCAAAACTTTCACCAACCAAAACCACTGTGCCACCCAAACGACGTACTGCTTCGACTTTAATGTCTGGTGTAGTGGTTGGCATGACGATAATCGTTGGTACATTCAGTTTTTGACCAGATAATGCCACACCTTGAGCATGGTTGCCTGCTGATGCACAGATTACACCACGTTGGCGTTGACTTTCGGGTAATTGACTAATGCGGTTATATGCACCACGTAACTTAAAAGAAAAAACTGGCTGTAAATCTTCACGTTTAAAACGAATATGGTTACCCAATTGGCGACTGATTTTTGGTGCTGGCTCTAGTGGCGTCTCAACCGCAACATCATAGACCTTTGCCAGTAATATTTTTTTGACCCAATAAGATAACATAAACTGTCCTGTGACGATAAAATTTTAAAAAGATTCTTATTTTAGCAAAAAAATATGGCATAATTAATGCTGTTTTGTCATTGTTTACATAAATTTTTTTAAGGTGATTTTATGAGTTCTGCTGATGCCAAAAAACAAGCCGCTGCCCAAGCTGCACTGCAACATTTGCCAAAAGGTGGCATTTTGGGGGTAGGTACAGGCAGTACCGTAAATTTTTTGATTGAACTATTACCTGAGTTGCAACTCGAAGCAGCAGTAGCCAGCTCAAAAGCCACTGAAGAACGTTTGAAAAAATTGGGCATTGAAGTGATTGATCTCAATCAAGTAGGTAGTCTTGATGCCTATGTGGATGGTGCTGATGAAATTGATTGCAATATGCACATGATTAAAGGTGGCGGTGCAGCCTTAACACGTGAAAAAATCGTAGCGAGTGTAGCGGAAAAGTTTGTCTGTATCGTAGATGATAGCAAATGGGTAGAGCAGTTGGGGCGTGCTTTTCCAGTGCCTGTAGAAGTGATTCCGATGGCACGTTCAGCCGTAGCTCGCAAAATTGTCGCTTTGGGCGGTGATCCTGCTTATCGTGAAGGCGTAATTACCGATAATGGTAATGTGATTTTGGATGTACACAATTTTAATATCTTAAGTGCCACTGAACTTGAGCAAAAGCTGAATAATATTGCAGGTGTCGTGACCAATGGTATCTTTGCACAGCGTCCTGCCGATGTCGCAATCGTTGCAACAAGCAATGGTATCGATATCAGAACCGCTGTCTGATTTAAAATAAGATCTTAAATAAAAATAGGCAGCCTGTGCTCATTAGGCTGTCTATTTTTATAGATTGAATGTATGTCCTGAATGCAAAGTCAAAAAGCAGAAATATCATAAATCAGGTCAGATTAAGTAGCTAAAATTATCACATCAGCCTACGCTTAAGGAAACTCTATGAATGTGCATAATTTTGTAATAAGGAATATCGCTAGGTGATGCAACATTTTTATAAATATTTAGATTTGCTACCTTTGGAAAATAAAAGTCATATTGAAGGCTATTCTGAAGTTGAGCTTTTAAAAATTGAGAAATTGTATGATATAAAAATTCAAGGCGAATTTAGAGATTTTATGTTGAAATTAGGGCGATGTGATGGTGGTCTGATCGGTGATGATCCTATCATTTTATATAGGGATTTTTGGAGTGTCAGGGGGCAAGTCTTATTTCAGCTAGATCTTTATGAAGGGTTGCAGAATATTAAGGCTTATGATTTATTAAAAAACAAACCTTTTATATTTGCATGGGAGTCTGAAACGGTGATGGTTTTTATATTAACGTATAGCGATAATAATGCTATATATTAGACCTCTTTCGAAAATGTAAATTTAGCGATTAACTTGCCAATTTATAAATCCTGCCACTAATTTCATTCT